>DAINRZ010000271.1:0-5498 GCA_036741575.1 Kapaibacterium sp. (SeqCode) | reverse complement strand
TTATTTCAAAGCAATTCAGGGCCTGTACACATGCCGATTTGGAAATTCCATATCGGCGGCTACCAGGTTCTCGAAAAGTGGCTCAAAGAGCGCAAAAAGCACGAAATCAGCCTCTCCGGCGAAGATGTTCACCATTTTATCAAAGTAGTGAACGTGCTGGATTACACAATCAAAACAATGAAACATATAGATAAGCTGACAAAAGAGTGGATATAATAGTTAAGTTTTAGTGGTTTAAATTCTTGAACCACTACAAAGGGGAGAGCAGATTCGCCTTAGTATTTATTCACAGTCTAACACAAAAACTTTTTGCGTAGTCCCAAAAAATTTCATGAGTGCCTTTATATAAGGTTCTAAAACGGTTACTGTGGATAAATGTATTTTGTCAATGGGGCAAGCCCCATTGTTCATAATACGCAATCATGAAACCAGTGAGCTTGCTCACTTGACATTTCATCAAACTATTCACCCAGCTCTATACAACATCAAATATCTCGTTAATAATGATTTATGGATTGGCAGAAAAGGTGATAATTATTATTACGATACTTATTTTCTTGAAAAAGCAAATTGATTCATCAACTGTATAAGTTTTTTCTTCGCATACCATACGAAATGAAACCACAAATAAATCAGTGAAAAACCGGAAATCTGAAAATGAGAATATTTACTTTTCCAATAAACAATTAGAAAGAAAAAACTTTGCTATTTTACTTATCTATGTTAATTTTAAAAATTGGAACAAACATAATTTAAGGTGAATGCTATCAGAATTGAAATAGTCAGCAACAGGAAGCAGCTTAGGGACTTTGTTAAATTCCAGCTTGAACACTACAGGGGCAACGAATACTTTGTACCGCCCATTATAGCCGATGAGATTGAGACATTCTCGCCGGATAAGAATCCGGCTTTCGACCACGCCGAAGCCAGGCTCTTTCTGGCTTACGAAGGCGATAGGGTTGTTGGCAGGATTGCAGCTATCCTGAGCCATGCCGCCAACGAGAAGTATCAGTCCAAGAACATCAGGTTTGGATGGATAGAGATGATTAACAGCTACGAAGTGGCTTCTGCACTGCTCGATTCTGTTGCCCAATGGGGCAGGGAGAGGGGTATGGAGACAATGACAGGCCCACACGGCTTTTGCGACCTCGATCCCCAGGGAATGCTGGTGGAGGGCTTCGACAAGCTGGCAACTATTGCCTCTTACTACCACTATCCTTATTATAAAGAGCTGGTCGAACGCTATGGCTGTGAGAAAGATGTGGACTTTGTGGAATATCTTTCGACTACACCTAAGCTCGAGGATTTCCCGGATAAGCTGATTCGCGCAAACGAATGGATTCAAAAGAGATACAAGTTTCATGTTGTCCGGTACACGAAGCTGAAACAGTATGTGGCGCGCGCCCGCGAGCTTTTCAGGCTGCTCGATGAGACTTTTGCCAATAACTACGGCACTGTGCCTCTCACGACAAAGCAGGCCGATTACTATACAAAGAAATACCTTGGGTATATAAATACCGACCTGATTAAGTTTGTGGATAACGAGAAAGGTGAGTTAATCGGCTTTTTGCTCACAATGCCCAGCCTTTCGAAAGCCTTCCAAAAAGCTAATGGTAAGCTTTTTCCAACCGGTTGGTACCATCTTCTGAAAGCCCTGAAAACTTACGATGTACTTGACTTTTATTTTGCAGGTGTTCGCGATGATTACAGGGGGAAAGGTGTAGATGTAATAATGGTGACTGAGATAGTCCAGGCAGCTATTAAATATGGTTTTAGACATGCCGAATCGAACCAGGAACTGGAGCACAACAACAAAGTGCAGGCATTGTGGAAGGACTTTAATCCTGTAATGCACAAGAGAAGAAGGATTTACAAGAAAAGTATTATCTAAGTTATTTATTTCTTTGGCTTTAGCAGCAACTTTTTAATAGATTCTATGCTGCGTTTTTCATCTTCCTGGTAATGCTTCATCAGGTTATCTTTAGTAGTTTTGATACCTGATGCCACCTTGGGAGGTTTGGTGACATTATCGAAACTAGCAGCTTTAGCTGTGCCGGGGCCGGATTTTTCGTCAAAGGAGCTCTTTGGCTCGGGTTCGCCCGACAAGTCGCCTGCACCTGTGAATTCACCCCTTTGGATGCTTTCCAATTTCTCCTTGCCGAATATAGCAAGCAGCTTGTCGTAAACGGTAGCTCGAGTGAAAGGCTTGGATATGAAGCCGGCAGTGCCGCTTTTTACAGCCAGGCCAAGGTTTTCGGTGTCGGAAAGGGCTGATACCATAAGAACCGGAATTCTCGAAGTAATTCTTATATTTTTAAGGATTTTAAGTGTAAGGTGGCCCGAAAGTTCAGGCATAAGTATATCGAGAATTATCAGAGAAGGTTTATATTCAACAGCCAGTGCAATACCTTCGAAACCGTTGGATGCCATATATGTTTTTGTAAAACCATAACTTTCAAGGGTTTTTGATAGGATTCTCTGCATCCAGACGTCGTCGTCGATTATTAAAACACTGTTATCGTTCATTGTTGTGCCCCTAAAATTACTTTTCGATTTCCACAAAATCCATAACAATAACTTGGTCGGTATCTTGCGATGGCGGCTCGATGGCATCGCTTTTCCCGGGTTTTAGCTTGACGCTTTTAGTATTGATAAGGTTCTTGAATGCATTGACATCAGTCTTGGCAGCCTGTGTATTGATTTCGATTATTTTATCGAAGACTTCCTTTCGGTGCACCGGCACAGATTTTGGCGCTTCGATACCCAGCCTGACAACACCCCTGTCAAAACTAAGAACTGTGATTTTCACAGAATTACCAACAGTAATCACTTCTCCGATTTTTCTGGACAAAACCAGCATATATTACCTCTTAAATCCTTTAATATCAAAATAATAAACCTTCCTGAACATTATTTTTTATCGTGCAATGGAATAACAAAATTCGTTGAATATTTATCTGACGGCAAAATGACTTGCCTTCCGGTCTTTTCGCCTACATTGAACACGACCGGCGCTTTCATGTTGGCCGTCATCATACCGTTCTCGTCTTCGAGTGTAATTACTACCATTATTACTTCTACGTCGAGGTCGATGTCGTTCGAAGGCTTGTAGCTTAAATCGACATGCCACGGGCTTAGCAGCGGGAAGCCGATAGAAGGCTCTTCGAGTGATATCAGCCACCTGAAAGGAGCTGTTTCTTCCTGGCGTATCATTACAAATTCCCTAAGGTTTTCGAATCCGAACAAGCCGTTGGGGAAATTAAAAATAAACTTTTCATCTACATCGAGTACTCCGAACTGATCGGTTACAACCTTTCTCAAAACAGTTTTTTCTTCGTCGCTCATTATTGTTCCAACATTTATTATATATATACTAAAAACAAATATAATACTAATTTTTATAAAACATTATTATTATCGGCTGTCGAGTCCTTAACTGAATACCCTTTTGTAGTCAGTGCATCATCGGGCAAATCTGTTATGGTAATCTCGACTCTTCTGTTCAATGTCCTCCCTTCTTCGGTAGTGTTGTCGCTGACAGGCCTTTGCGAACCGTATCCCCTCACTACGAGGTTCTTTTCGGGCATGCTATTGCGAACCATCAAATAAGCCACATTCAGCGCCCTTGCTGTCGATAGGTGCCAGTTCGACTCGTACCTGAAGGTTTTTATGGGCGATGAATCAGTGTGGCCGTCAATTTTAATTTCATAGTCAATTCCGGTTAGGAATTTTGATACCGAGTCGAGTACATTACTGCCTTCTTGCTGTATTTCTGCTTTCCCCGATTCGAAAAGCAGTTTTTCGGATAGTATGAGTGTGATTTCCTTGTCGCTTTTCCTGATTTTAATGGTTCCGTCATCCAGATACTTTTTCAGCGATTGCTCTGTTTGGTATGCAATCTGCATCAGGGACTTATCGGATTTCTCAGGGTTTGCCGGATTGGGCAGGGCCGATTTGCTACCGCTGAGCACGCCGTTTCCGTTAGCCGGGGGTGTATTGCCCGATTGGAAATAACTCGTGAATGCATTGGAAAGTTCCTTATACTTTTCTTCGTCCACCTGGGCCGAGGCGTAAAGAATTACAAACAGCCCCAAAAGCAAGGTTATCAGGTCTGCATAAGTTATCAGGTAACGGTCGGTTTTAGTTTCTTCGACCTCTTTGCTATTTTGAATCTTCCTAATCAACAATTTCATCCTCCGAATTATTTTATCGGTTATTTACAGTAAAACTTATGCCATTTTTCGTAATATTTTAGTTTTTTTTTATTATTTCTTTAATAATATTTAGTTAAATAATTAACAAAGAATTAATTTCATAGGTTATGGAATACCTGTAACAATTATAATTTGATATATGTCGCAAGATATGTTACAGTAGTGTTCAAATGAAGGGATTTTAGCAAAAAAAAATAAATCAGGCCTAATTTTTACTTGTTTATTATTAAGTAATACAATAAATTGTGTTGCACTTTCAATGTAAAAAATGATTTTTTAACTTTGTTTTTTCAATATTTATATAACGGATTGATTGAAAGCGCATTGTAAAAAATGTTTAAAAATATTCATAATATAAGGGATTAGAAAATGTCTGGTGGCGGTGCAGGTAAAGTATATTTCGTGTTGTACCTTGCGGTAGTTTTGGAACTTCTGATTATCATCGTTGAACGTGACGAAGCCGAGGAACATTTACAGTCGAAGCAAAAAGAGACTATGAAAATAGTCGAAAGTATTTTATCCCAGCTGCAGGCAGGGTCTGGCTCCGACGCTATTAACACACGTCCGCAGGACGAAATTACAATCCCACCAGAAGGCAATACAAGGGAACTTCTTGGTTTTGAGATAAAACCTGACAGGACTTATCTTATCGAGGTAGGTGTTACCGACGTTTCTTCGGATTTGGCTAAGAGAGAAGGAGAAGGAGACAAGGAATACCCCGAAAGAGTAAAAAAGCTTATCAAATTGGGCAATGTAATGGATCTTGAGTATCAGATATTTTACAATTCAAGCGATGACCCGTATAATGCTCCGGAATTCCCATCTGAAGAATATATAAGAGATAATAAAATTGATTTTTCGACTTTTCAGCCAGGGCAGCAATTTGGTGACAATCCAATGACTACATGGCAGTTTATGGGTATGCAAAGGCTAATTCTTGACGAGGAAAAATCCTTCAATAAAATATACCAGCAAATTACTACAAACACTCTGAAAATTGAAGATTTTGAGCCTGTTTACCCCGAAGAAAAAAAGACTATTGTAGGCCCTACTTATGCACCGCCTAACGTACCGGCTGACAGTATTTTCTTTTACTCTAAAGAGGAAACAAAAAACAGGGGGGGAAAATCTAAAGACAGCAAGGTTGCCAAAAGGGTTTTCTCTGTCAAGTTCCAGCACGATAAAGGCAAGGGCGGATGGTATAAACTAAGCTTTAACTCAAGAACAAGAAAAATCTTAGGCGTTAAATCCGGCTTGAAGGCATCTGAGGTTTCCGACGAAACT
>DAINRZ010000270.1:0-5510 GCA_036741575.1 Kapaibacterium sp. (SeqCode) | reverse complement strand
TACCCACACTCTGCGAGTTGGATGAAAAGTACGTTACCGAGGCAGGCTCATTGATTTGGGCACCCCGCTGGAGCAACGGCCTTATGATAGACAGGGTGGCTGCCATGCACAGCCAGGGCAAAAGGGTTTTCGTATGGACAATGGACGACCCCGCTCTCGTAAAAACATATATTAAAACCGGCGATTTCGACGGAATTGTTACAAACTTTTCTTCTGTGGTGGCTTATGAGTACTATTTGGGCAAATAGTATTCGCATTGCAGTTGCAATACTGCTCCTGCCCACACTAATCCGGGCGGAAGAATTAATTGCGGATAGTACCTCTGCTGAATTAGATTCTTATTTCTCTGCTGAACTGATGGGCGGCATAAGCTACAACCTGAGGGACGACGTGTTCAAATCGCAGAAGATTAATGTATCGCCTTCGCTGCGACTGCTGTGGAAGCCTGGCCACAGGCTGAACATCGGCATCGAATCCGCTTATATGACAATAAGGTATATTGAAATCGAGAAAAATAAAAACAAGCTTTCGGGCCACATGGAGGCAATACCGCTGCTTCTGGTTTTCAACATGAATGCATTCTACCTCGATTTTACAGCCGGCATCGGTGCGGGCTATGTCAGCTCGACCATCGATGTGATGAAGGAAGTAACTACTTCTACTAACTGGCACTACTGCTTCCTATTCGGGCTGGGTTATTCCTACATGTTTTCGGACACTTTCGGCCTGGGGCTCGAAGGAAAGCTTTACTCATTCACCAAGACCAATGAGTTTGTCAGTTCGGGTGTGTTGAAGTTAATTTATAATATTCCGTATTGAGAATTATTCTGCACACTTCCTTGGATGTTACAACATTTAAAATTAATTTATAGGATTTCTCCATTTTTTATTATTGGTTAGCTTTGAAAATAATTCATCGTTTTGTTTTATTACTTTAATTACCTTTACCTCAGATTTTAAAAGTGTAACATTATCTAATAAGTCAATATATTTATCTGGTTTCAGGTATATGCAAATCATCCTTTCGCTTATACTTGGGTTCATCTTTAATATACTCGCCTCTATAGCTGCGACAATAATACAAGGTTTGCCGATTGTCTTTAATTCTTCATTCTCTTTATGATTTCTATAAATCGCTTCGCCACCCCAATAACGAAACAAGTATTCAAGTCCTGATTCATCTTTTAAAGTTTTGATGAAATGAAAAAAGAATAGCATTCCTTCCCTGTTTTCATCATAACAGTTATTATTTTTTTTTAATTCCTGGCTTGATTTTTCAGATATCAAACCATTATCAAATAATTCTTTTATTCTTTTAATTGAAAAATCACCATCCAATGGTTTTAATCCATTTTTTAAAATATCAGATATTTCGTAATCAACTAATCTTGTACAATGGAAGCTGATTATTTTTTTGTTACATAATATCTCATCAATTAACTTGGAGGCTTTTATCCAGTATGATTTGAATACATTTTCATATCTTGTAATTTTTAAAATTGGATCTGATTTAATTTTTTCTTCATAATCATCTTCAACTCTAATATAACATTCTAATTGTCTCAAATCTGCTTGAATTACTTCAACTATCTCACTTGGCCATGTTTCAATTGAATCAAGTATTATGTGATTATCAAATTTTAGCATCTCAATTTTCTTTTGTCGGTAACTATCAACAAACCACAATCCCGTTTGCAAGAATACTGACGGCAAAACCGCTTTTATCTTCGTATTCGCTAATAATGACCGGTTCAATTCTGTAATCAATTTTGTCAACGAGTTCAAATAGCTTTGAAGACAGGTTCCAATGATCAGCAGTTATCCGTTTGACAAAAAACGCTACATCGATGTCGCTGTCAGGCCTGTTAGTTTTGTTTGAATAAGAACCATATACAACGACTTTTTCAAAATCGAAATACTGTCTTGCCTGGCTTGCCAGTTCTTTTATCTTTTCAATAATATCTTTATCCATTCAAGAAAATCCTTAGTGTCGTTATAAATTTCTGTACAATACTCTTTTGATAGTTGCCTATTGATTTCCTCTTTGTTCGAAGGATATCTTGCTTCGATATTCAAAGGCATCAGTTTATAAAGTAATCGTTGAAACCTTTCATTTAATTCAGCATTCAACTCCGATTTGGACGATAACGCCAATAAGTTATGGGTATAAGGTGGTTCTTCGGATTTATTTTTCCAATAGTATGCTTTCAATAATTTCTCTGCAGTCAAGTGGCATAAAAATCCAAAATGCAAGTATTTATTGGATTGTAGAACAATCACTGCTACTGCAAAATCCTCTTCTGCCAAATTCAGCCAGTAATCAATTTTTTCTTGTACATTCATAATAAAATGATTAATTCAAACATAATATTAAATTACGATAAAAAAATGTTTGTATTTTATTTATATCTGTATTTTACAATAGTTTTGTCGAATTTGAAAAAACATAATTACTAAAATGAGTTAATCTAATTATTTAAAGAAATTTTATTTCCCCTAAACTGTTAATCAATTTATAATTTTCAATGAATATTTGTTTAACTATTTTCATTATAAAAACAACAATGCGAGTACAAACAAGCATGTCTGAAAAATAAGATAATAAAAATACCAACACTTTTGTAATCATTAAAAATCAATAATTTGACTATTTACCATATAATTCGTAAGTTGCTACGCTAAAATTTTGTCAACGATTTAAAGAATAATTAAGGACTGGCGATGGCAAAAGTCATAGGAGACGTCATAATCGACATTGAAAAATGTAAGGGTTGTGAATTGTGTATAGAGGCTTGCCCGGAAGAAACTCTCTCCCTGGCAAACAAAATAAACCTCAAGGGTTACAGGTATGCCGTAAAAGTAAACAACAGCTGTACAGGCTGCGCCAACTGCGCTATAATATGCCCTGATGCCGTTATTACCGTTTACAGGAAAAAGTTAGCCCCAAAAGAATCAAAAGTTAACAGCTTATAAAGGAGACGCAATGGGTGAAATAAGATTGATGAAAGGCAACGAGGCATTGGCCGAAGCTATGATTAGAGCCGGATGCGATGCATATTTCGGATATCCCATTACTCCTCAGTCGGAAGTATTGGAATATCTTTCTATCGACGCAACTAAAAGAACAGGGATGGTAGTATTGCAGGCCGAAAGCGAAGTGGCTGCAATAAATATGATTTACGGAGCCGCTGCTGCAGGCAAAAGAGTAATGACAACATCCTCGAGCCCTGGCATTAGCCTTATGCAGGAAGGACTATCGTATATTGCAGGCGCTGAATTACCCTGCGTATTGTGTAACGTAAACCGCGGAGGCCCGGGCCTTGGCACTATTCAGCCGTCACAGGCAGATTATTTCCAGACGGTTAAGGGCGGCGGCCATGGTGATTACCACTTAATAGTATTAGCCCCCTCGAGTGTCCAGGAAATGGTTGATTTCGTTAAACTCGGCTTCGAGTTAGGCGAAAAATACCGCAATCCGGTTATGATTCTGGCTGACGGTGCTATTGGGCAGATGATGGAGAAAGTCGAGCTTTTCGACCTCATACCCCGCAAAACCGATGCACCTGACTGGGCTACCACCGGCAAACCCAAAGGAAAAGAAAGAAGGTATATTACCTCGCTGTTTATCCAGCCCGAAAAAATGGAACAGATTAACCTTGGGCTGCAAAAGAAATACAGGGAAATCGAAGCCAAAGAAGTGCTTTACCAAACGATGAATACCGAAGACGCCGAATACCTTTTCACAGGCTACGGCCTCGGCGCCAGGATTTGCATGAAAGCTATGGAACTTGGGCGTGAAAAAGGCTATAAAATCGGGCTTGTCAGGCCGCGTACTCTTTATCCGTTCCCTTACCAGGTTTACTTCGATTTGGCGCCACAGTTGAAGGGAATTTTAGACGTGGAAATGAACGCCGGCCAGATGGTGGAAGACGTAAGGCTTGCCGTTAACGGCAAAACCAGGGTGGAATTCTACGGCAGGATGGGCGGCATGATTCCTTCGCCCGAAGAAATTCTCGAGAGTTTTGAAAAATTTTATATTGAAGGAGGGTTAAAATGAGCGATACAACTCAACCCGTAATAGATATCGAAGAAGAACTGAAAGATATAATTCAGGACGAATACCTGGTTTACAAGCAACCAAAGGCATTGCTCGATACGCCTTTCCATTATTGCCCCGGCTGCGGCCACAGTACTATACATAAGATTCTTATGGAAGTGGTCGATGAAATGGGTATCGAAAGTGATATGATAGGTGTTGCACCGGTGGGATGCTCAGTGTTTGCTTACCACTACCTCGGCGTGGATATGCAGCAGGCAGCTCACGGCAGAGCTTGTGCAGTTGCCACAGGTATTAAAAGAGTATTGCCCGAGAAGTTAGTTTTTACATACCAGGGCGACGGCGACCTGGCTGCAATCGGCACAGCCGAAACAATACATGCCTGCAACAGGGGCGAAAATATCCTGATAATATTTATCAACAACGGTATCTATGGCATGACAAGCGGCCAGATGGCACCCACAACCCTCCCCGGCATGGTATCGACTACTTCGCCGTATGGCAGGGATGTCAAAACTCAAGGCCATCCCTTCAAAATTACCGAACTCGTTGCCAACCTGCCCGGTGTGGCTTATGTAACAAGGCAATCAGTCCATAAAACCAGCAATGTCAGAAAAACCAAAAAAGCTTTGCAGAAAGCGCTGGAATACCAGAAACAGGGCCTGGGCACATGCCTTGTCGAAATCGTTTCGAACTGCCCGTCCAACTGGAAAATGACACCGCTCCAATCAAATACTTTTATTGATACAGATATGATCCCGTTCTATCCGCTCGGCGATCTGAAAGTTCCGGAGGTGAAATAATATGACAGAAGAAGCTATTTTCGCAGGATTCGGGGGGCAGGGCGTGCTCTCCATGGGTATGATGCTTGCATATGCCGGAATGATGGAAGACAAAGAAGTATGCTGGATGCCTTCGTACGGGCCGGAAATGCGCGGCGGCACCGCCAACTGTATCACAATCGTTTCGGACGGCATGATAAGCTCGCCGATTATTTCCCGCTTCGACACAGTAGTGGCTCTCAACCAGCCATCTGTCGAGAAATTCGAGGAGAAAGTGAAACCCGGCGGAGTCATTATCTACGACAGCTCGAATATTATCAATCCCCCAACCAGGGCCGACATTAAGATATACGGAATCCCCGCAAGCGAGGAAGCGCTCAAGCTGAAGAATATGAAAGTTATGAACATGGTTGTGTTGGGTTCGTTCGTTAAGGCAAAGGGCACTGTAAGCCCCAAGACGATTGAAAAGGCGCTCTACAAAGCGCTGCCCGAAAGGCACCACAAGATGATACCTCTCAACTTGCAGGCGCTCGAAGTAGGCATGGGACTGATTAAGTAATCAACTTTATGATTAAAATGAAAAAGGCTTTGGCAGAATTACTGCCAAGGCCTTTTGTTATGTGCGACCGGCAGGTCGCACTGCTAAGGAGTGCAAGTCTCCAACAAGCCCG
>DAINRZ010000269.1:0-5512 GCA_036741575.1 Kapaibacterium sp. (SeqCode) | reverse complement strand
TAAGCCGTTCTTATATAAAGACAAAGGCAACCTTGCAACGATCGGCATGGCAAAGGCAATTGCACAATTTGGCAAATTTGAGTTTAAAGGATTGTTGGCATGGATACTCTGGACTACATTACATATATTATTCCTTATCAACTATAGAAATAAACTGAGAGTATTCACAGAATGGTGTTGGTACTACCTGACAAAACAGCCGGGTGCAAGACTGATTGTACACAAAGAATTAAAAAAATAATAAAAAAAGTTATTTATCATTGCTGCAACTACCGCATGCAGAGCATGAACTGCATGTGTGGAACGGACTGTCGTCATTTTGGCCGGCGCTGTCCAGCCAATCGTCCTTGTAGTCGCCTTTTTCGCCTTGACTGCCGGGCAGCAGCAAACCGGCGCTACCGATTATTGCCGAGAATTCATTATTGCCGAAATATGTAATATCGCCCGAAACGGGCGGTTCGAAACCAGCATTGGTATTCAAAGTATCGGTTTCTCCAGCATAAAATCCGGTTTTGCCGACGCTTAGAATTTCATTTCCGGTTTCATCGACAAGTATAAAATTATTAATGTAGAGGTTCTTTGAATAAAGTGCATCGGCCCAAAGCCAGGTGTAAAAGAAATATGAGTCGAATCCGTAATAGCCGTAGTAAACAGGTGCACCATATCGCTCGTGCCTTACTTCGCTGACATCCTTAATTCTTTTGGAAGGCCTTATTATCTGCAGGTTTGTTTTCTTTCGGATGTCATCAACCTTGATGAATTTCTTCAATGCCTGTTCAAGTTCTGTGACAAATGAATTGTAATTCTCTGCCATTTTTTCGATAAACCTGTCGTACTTGTCTTGCGATTCGAATATCTGCGACATTCTTGCATTCAATTCGCTGTGCGTTTCGTTTGGAGCAAGCTGAAAGTTCCTTAGTATCCCGTTTATATAAATGTTGATAGGGTATAGGCCAACAATGTGTTTGCGGGTAACGCTTATTTCAATTAAATACTTGAATGAGTCGTCGTCGTGCTCTAAAACAAGATAAATTGTATTGAATAATTCGGATTCCATCGGATCGACCTTTGCCTTGAACTCGAACATAGCTTGCTCCAGGTCGTCTTCCACTCCCTTTTCGTCGAGATAGAAGTCATACTCGTCAATAGCCAGCCTGATAATGTTCTTTACCCTGGCAGAGCGCAGCCCCATATTCAATTGCTGGATTATTGCCACTGCAGTAAAGGTTTCGTGTTCCTGCTTTTCGGAAAGCTGCCCAAGGCTGAGAAAATGCATAAACTTAGCAAACAGCTTAGTAGGCTGGGCTTTTTTAATAAGAGTTAATTGCGAAGGGTCTATTTCCAATTTTGTGCTGAAATACATCTCTTTCTCCGGTTTTATATATTACTGTTATAAAATTCGACAATATGCATCCCTTTGTTTTCCAATATTTTCATCGATTTTTTAATAAGCCTGCATTCATGTGCCTTGCCTGCCAAGCTTCCGTCATAATGCCTGTCAAGCGGGCAGCCGCTGTTGCACATGAATTCATATTCACACTCGCTGCATTCAATGCTGTTCATCCTGTTCAAATATAAAGCCTTTCTTTTCCGAAATATTTCGTCGAAGCTATCATTATACCAATCGGCAAAAATCCCGTTTTCATTATACGCTTTATTGCAGGAATAGCAATTGCCGTATATATCGAACTCAAACCACATACATTCATTGCCTGCCTGAATGCAATAGCCCGGCGTCAATATCTGTGCCAGGTTAAGAAGGTTATACTTTTCGAGCAGTTCGGCCAGTTGTTCCATATCGCTGCCATAGATCCCGAATGTCCCAGTAGCCGGTTTAATCTTAATTTTGTAAGGATTTCCGGCGGCAGCCGACCGGTCGAGCCAAAAATCCATCCATTCGGCAAACTCCCCGAATCGATTTAACGTATCCTTCGTAACTACTGTCAGGACGGCTACGCTAAATCCTTGTGTAATAGCCTGTTTGAAGTTGCTCATAACTCTGTCGTAGCTTTTATTCCTGTACTTGTCGTGAACTGATTTGGGAGGATCTATCGAAAAACTTAATTTTAATCTGTCTGCCGAGCCAAGAATTCGCTTTAGCTCAGTTAGGTACTGCCTGTCGAGTTTAATGCCATTTGTCTGCATAGAAACGGTGTGGCCGTTGATTCCTGCATTTTGCCAGTGTCGGTTAACAGTCATAGTAGCTTCGGCGAGTGTGGCAGGGCTCATCAATGTTGGTTCAGTACCGTGAAAGCAGAATGAACCAATTTTATATTGCTCAGATTCTGCTTTATTGATAAATGATTTAAGTGCATACTGTATTCTTTCATCGATTGATACATCATTATTGGCATCTGACTTGGGCACATAACAGTACCTGCACTTCAAATTGCAGGTATTGTGGGTGGCAAAGTACATATTTATTATCTTTTTATCTGCCATAAGGCCATAAATGATTTTTACATCTACACCGTTATCAACCTTTTGATTTAAACAATTTAAATAATTCTTTTGAAATATTTCAGAAAAAATTAAAATAATGTAATTAACATGAAGGCTGTTATTCAAAGGGTATCACGGGCAAGTGTGGAAATCGGCGGGGCGATTAAGTCTTCGATTAGAGAAGGGCTGCTTGTTTTGGTAGCCGTTAGCGGTACAGACGGTGAGGAGACGATGAAATGGATGTGCAACAAATTAGTCAACCTTAGGGTATTCCCCGACAGCGAAGGCAAGATGAATCTTTCGGTGCTCGAAACAGGGGGCGCAATTATGCTGATTTCAAATTTCACACTTTATGGAGAATTGAAAAAAGGCTTCAGGCCTAATTTTATGAAAGCAGGCAGGCCCGAGGCTTCGGAGCTGTTATATAACAGAATGGTGGACTTCCTGAGGGATAATTACCCTGTCAGGATAGAAACCGGTGAATTCGGAGCTATGATGAGCATTGAAATGACAAATGACGGGCCTGTCACTATTATTCTCGATAAAGACTGATGGTCTATCTTTTAATCCTGCTGCAGCAATTACTTGCTTCTCTGACTCATATAATAACAAAAGGCCTTGTTAATACGGTCGATCCAATGGCTTCGCTCTTTATAAGGGCCTCGATAATCTCTGTCGTTTTTGGAGGGTGGCTTGTCCTGCGAAGCAATGATAGAATCAGAATTGAAAAGAAGGATTACAAAACCCTGGTAATTCTGTCTATCCTTAATATACCCGTGAACCAACTGCTGTTCTTCCTTTCGGCAGAGCTGACAACTGCTCCCAACTTAGCCCTTGCTTATGCCCTGTCGCCTGCATTCGTACTGGTAATCGCAATGTTTTCCCTTGGAGAAAAGGCAAGTTGGCCAAAGGTGGCAGGGATTTCAGCAGCATTCGGAGGGGTTGTCGTCATACTCAGCGAGAGGGGGCTTAGCTTTGGCTCTTCATATTTTACAGGCAATGTGCTGGTGTTGATTGCCAGCTTTTCCTGGGCTCTCTACACAGTTATCGGCAAAGAGTTTACTACTAAATACGGCGCCATTTACTCTACCTCGCTCACAATGATTCTTGGATTTGTATTCTATGTCCCGATATTCCTGTTTACCGGAAAAAGCCTCGATCTTGGTGCGCTGACCTTCGATAATTGGCTTCAACTGCTCTATCTGGGGCTGTTCGCATCAGGAGCAGCCTATGTTATCTGGTATTATGCACTAACAAAAATAGATGCAGGCAGGGTAGCTCTTTTCAACAACCTGCAGCCGGTGCTGACAACCATACTATCCATCATAGTTTTCGGGCATCGAATTACTGAATACCTTGTAATTGGCGGCCTGCTCATTATTGCGGGTGTCATCGTTGCCCAGAGGAGATAACTACCTGGGCGGCAAATCTTTACCGTTTACTTTACTGCCCGGCCTATCCGCCTGCTTATTCCCTTGGCTGTTGCAATATACTTTTATGGAATAGGGATTATTGGAGGCATTGGAATAAACAAGGTACTCCACTGTGTTTTCCCCCGCCGAAAGGCCTTTTACATTTAGATTCAGCGTCATTTTGCCGATTGCCATCGGATATACAACAGGATCGACTACCGCTGCTGTGGCACATCCGCAGGAACCCTGCACCCGCTCAACAATCAGCGGGCTTCCGCCCCAGTTCAGTATCTTTACTTCGCTGACCACAAACTTTGTGGTGTCGTCTATCTCTACTGAGAACGAATCGGGCTTGACCGAAATAATCGGCGCAAGGGCGCTGTCAGTATCCACGGCCGCTGCGGCGTCGTTAAATATTTGCGCTTGGGCTGCCTGAAGGCTTAGCATAGCTGTTATTGTTAAAACTACCAGTTTCATAGGCTTTATGAGGATTTTTTGCGTGTTTTATTTTATTCGCCCCATATATTCTTCAGCATGTCCTCGAATTCATAGAACCCTCGTTTTCCCTTTATCCACCTGGCGGCTTCCAGGGCGCCCTGGGCAAATCCGGTCCTGTTCTTTGCCCTGTGAGTCAGCTCGATAGTATCAGCGAACGAATCTATATAGACAGTGTGCAGGCCTGTAATCTCCCCGCCGCGGGTGGAACTGACGTGCAACTGGTTTTTGTTTATCCTGCCGTGCGAAGTGTCGCTCAGAATCGAGGTTTTCGATTCGACCTCCTCCATAATGATATCAGAGAGCGTGATGGCTGTGCCGCTGGGGCTGTCCTTTTTGCGGGAATGGTGCATTTCGTGGACCATGATGTCGTAGCCGTTAGCTTTGTTCATCAGCCTGGCTGCATATCTTGCTACCCTGAACAGCATTTGCATGCCCAATGAGAAATTGCTGCCATAAATAATCCCCACACCGTATTTGTCGCTTAATTCTCTGATTTCATCGATGTTCTTGTACCATCCGGTTGTGCCTATTACAATGTTCTTTTTATGCTTTGCCAGAAACCTGCAGTTTTCAACCACTTCTTCGGGGTAGGTGAAATCGATGGCTACATCGAAGTCGAAGGTTTTAGAGTCTATCAGAGAGCCCGAGGTGCCCTCTATCAGGTCGGTGTCGAATATGTTGGCAATTTCAATTTCCTGTTCCTGTGCCTGGCGCACTATTTCCCTGCCCATCGAACCATAGCCCACTACTGCTATCCTAAGGTCTTTTCTTTTCATTTGCTCTCCGATTATTGATTTTTGAATTGATTCAATATAAAAAAGAACTGCCAATAAAACTAATGATTGTTTGATTAATCGAAAATTTACTTAAATATGCCATAAGTGCCTGATTATAAAAGATATAACAAATAATCTCCGGTATTGTTATTAGTTATGGCAGGATGCGATATGCAACTATGTTGCCGCCATATAAGTTCGTAACCGTCATTGCCGTGGAAACGGCAATCCATCTTGCTTTGTTCTGTTTTGACCATTGCAAGCTCTTTCATATTAGCCTCGCCTAACATATTATTTAGCCATTTTTGCCCGAAAAAACGCGATTTCGGAAAATTCCGGTAAAGTTTTTCCCGGGGTGGTTTCCGCTATTTTCTTCTGAAATAC
>DAINRZ010000268.1:0-5527 GCA_036741575.1 Kapaibacterium sp. (SeqCode) | reverse complement strand
TTAAAAGAAATCACATCTCTGGATTTGTCGCAGAATCTCGACCTCGGCCTCGAAGATGCATTTAGGAAACTGGCACAGCTCGGAAAGCTGACTTCACTCGATATAAGCAACAACATATTTGCCGAAATTCCACCGGGTATTGCTATGCTTAGTAACCTTAGAAGAATCGACCTGGGGTATAATTGGCTGCAGGCGGTTCCGCCGGGTATATTCAGGCTTGCCGGCCTCAAAGAACTTGTTCTGAAGGGAAATGCAATTAGGCAACTGCCCGATGCTATTGTATCTCTCGGAATGCTCGAGGTATTAGATATTAGCTTCAATGAATTATTATTTATATCAGATTCACTTTATGCACTTGATGGACTCGAAGTGTTAATTATGGACGGAAATCCGGGCCTCGACTATGATTACATATGCAGAAGGCTGGCAGCAAACTGCAATATTAAGGTTCTAAGCATTGCTAAAAACTGGCTGAAAGCTGTTCCCGGCCCAATTGCCGATTGCAAGGCAATCGAGGAACTGAATCTTGGCTACAATTATATTTCTTCGCTGCCGCAGGATTTGTTCGATTTGAAGCATTTGGAAATTCTGGATATTTCCGGGAATAAAATAAGGTATATTAATAAAAATATTATTAAAAAGCAATTAGCTAAAACACTGATTAAGAATTACAATAATGACAGCGACTCAACACTCGACTTAATATACTAATGTTTTTAAGTATTAAAAGGTGCACAATGAAAAAAAACTTATTATTAATACTGACAATTGCTTTAACAATGCTGATTTCGTGCGGCAAAAATCCTAATTTTACGGAAATCGGCCGAAGTATGGAAGATATTGGAAGGCGGATTGACAGGATGAAATCCGTAGCCGAGGGACTAAAGGGCAAAGATATCGAAAGCTACAAGAAAACTTTTCTTTGGAATATCGAAGAATTTGAAACCATGATGACTCGCCTGGAACAGGAACTGGAAGATATTAAAAGCTCCGAAAAAGACGGTGTATACTCAGGCACACAAATTGTCGATTTCAGGGATATTATCGACAGGCTGAGGGCTGACGCCGATAAATTGGCTGGCCCAGCCGAAGATGCCGTAAAATTCATGAATATGAGCGGCATTAAAGAAATGGAGACTGAAGCTGCTAATTTCCTTTCGGAGTTAAAAAAATTCAGGTCGGAGTTATCCAAAATAAGCCAGCTTGTCGGCCAATTGAAATCGGACGTCCCTATTAAGAAAACGGACGAAACCATAGAGAGCCGCAAACCCGGCGCTGCCGATTCCATTAAAGTAAAAAAGGACTCGGTCCAGGCGCCCGATCCCGCCCAGGCTCAACCTGCCAGCGACACGGCAGGCAGGAAGTAGATGATTGCAGCGGTATTGTTACACTTGAACATTAAAAAATTTTCCCTGATAAAGCTGGTTTCTAAAACAGGAATGATATGAAGGTTTGGATTATTTTTATACCGATATTTTTAATTGGATGCTGCCGGTTAATGGCAAACGGGAATATCGATGCTTTCTTTACTGATGAGAAGGTAATACTCGACGGTATTCACGACGAGAAAGCCTGGACAAAGGCTGCCAGGGTATCCGGTTTTACCCAGAGGGAACTGCATAACGGGGCTCCGGCTACGGAAAAGACTCAGGTAGCAGTAATCTATAATAAGAATTTCCTCTATATCGGCGTATGGTGCTACGATAACAGTTCCGACGGCATTATAGCTACACAGATGCAAAGAGATTTCTCATGGTCGGTAGATGATAATTTTGCTGTTATTATAGATACTTACGACGATAATCGTAACGGATACCTGTTTATTACCAATCCAAACGGGGCTCGTGCCGATGCTATGGTCCAAAACGACGGCAACGATGTTAACTCGGACTGGAACGGGGTGTGGGATGTAGAAACCACTATTAGCGACAGCGGCTGGTTTGCAGAATTTGAAATTCCTTTTTCATCCCTTAAATTCAGGGAAGGAGAAATCCATTCCTGGGGGATTAATTTCGAAAGAAATATCCGTCGCAAACTCGAGCAGGTTTTGTGGCAGGGATGGTCGCGTGACTTCGGGCTTTACCAGGTGTCGCAGGCGGGCAGCCTTACAGGGCTTAAGAGTATCGAAGCAGGCGAATCAATCGAACTGAAACCATATGTTACATCCGGATATGAATACAAAGGCGGCGACGGTAAAACAGCAGGTAAAATTGGAGGGGACATAAATTATTTAATAACACCCACACTAAAGCTGAACCTAACATTTAATACCGATTTTGCCCAGGTGGAATCGGACAGGATTAGTACGAACCTTACCCGTTACGATATTTTTTATCCAGAGAAAAGGGAGTTTTTCCTGGAAGGCAAAGATTTCTTCGAATTCCAGACAAGCGGCCACGCCCAGGTGTTTTACACCAGGCGAATCGGCGCTTCGAGCCTCGAGCAAAGCGTTCCGATTATAGCCGGCGGCAGGCTCTTTGGCAAGGCTGGGAATACAAACATTGGTTTGATATCGATGCAACTTGCAGAAAAAGGGGAAGAACCAACGACTAATTATTCAATTGTAAGGCTTAAACAGGATGTTCTCGATAACTCTTCAGTAGGCATGATACTAACATCGAAGTACTCCGAAAAAAGTTATAATTATGTTTACGGTTTCGATTTCAGGTATTACACTCCCGAATTCCTGGGTGGGAAACGGCTTGAAATAAACACATCTGTCGCTCAATCGATAACAAAAGATTCGGCAAATAATAATTCGGTGACATACAGGATTACAGCTGTATATCCCAATGATGAAATTTTTATTTCCGGCGGTTTCGTTGCCGTGCCCAAGGGATTCAATCCCGAATCGGGATTTGTAAGGCGCACGAATTTTACCTCTCCCTTTGTGTTTACAAGCTATACGCCTCGCTTCGACAGTTCTTTCGTTCGCAGCTTGTCGTTTTCGGCCAATTTCGATTCATATTATTACCTTAACACCGGAAGCCCTGAAACAATAACAATTAACGTGAAGCCGGCAGGGGTAAACTTCAGGTCCGGCGAATCGATTGGATTTTATATGAATTACAATTACGAAAATCCTCTCGATACATTCCGGCTCGCAGGTATTTATGCCATTCCGGGCGGGGAATACCGTTTTACTGATTACAGGCTCGCATTTTATACATATTCTGCCAGGCCAGTATCGGCTGGGCTGGAATTTGCCTCGGGTGAATTCTGGAACGGATCCAGGCAGTCTGCATACGCCTCGCTAACAATGCGGTCGGGCAGGCGCCTCAATTTAAGCGCCGATTATTCATTCAATTATATTGACATCAAAGGAAGAATCCTAAGGGCAAACAACGTCGGAGCAAGGGCAGTTTATGCATTCAACCCAAAATTATACACAAGTGTTTTCGGGCAATGGAATGATATCGACAACACAGTGATCTTTAATTACCGGCTTAACTGGATACCCTCGATAGGGAGCGACTTATATTTTGTTATCAACCAGATGATTGATACCTCGGCAGGAAAAATAAGAACTAAGGATTTCTCCGTTTTTGCCAAATTTATCTGGCGGCTGGGGGTGTAGTTAATTTTGAATTTTAAATTTTAAATTTTAAATTTTGAATAATGAATAATGAATAATGAATAATGAATAATGAAAGATGAAAGATGAAAGATGAAAGGTCTTTAGGATTCACTAAATTTAAACCTACAAATCTAAAAACAAATTATAAAAAATGTTTAAGATATCAATATCTCCTCTTTTTGTCAGATTGTTATTATTCTCATAACTCTTAATTGTAGTGAAGTACTTATTCATCCTACTTTTCATGTTTTCAAAGGCCGCACAGTCAATTAGAGGGTTTACATCTATCTGCGAATCAGCAATACATTTCTCGTAATCTTTAAAAAAGTGAAAAGAATTCTGAGATGCATATTGGAAATAATTTGTAAAGATTTGCCTATCATGAAAAACTTTAGGAATTTCTTTAAAACGATTTTTAAAACTTAATAACAAAAAACTAAAATTATATTTCTTTTTAAGATTATCCATTAGTGTATTAAACTCTTCAAGATTTGTTTTCTGGTTATCCATTCCTTCAGTGAAAATTAGAAGGACAGATAAAAGCTCATAATCCTTGTTTCTTATGAGTTTTTCTAATAACGTTACATAGTTATTTTGTATCTGGGCTTTATTTATTGAAAGTATATACTGATCAATTAAAATTATATATTTACATGGATGCTTTGTCCTTTCAATATCATGCCATTTGAAATTCTGATTAACACTTAAAATTTTTGATTTTGATATCCTTTCCCAATCATTTTCCCATTCTTGATAACCCACAATTTTAATACCGTATTTGTTTTCATTTTTCACAATAAAATTCTTTTCTTTTGATGAAAAGGTCAGAGTAAAAGGATTCTTTAGTTCACTAAAATTTATGTTTTTCTGTTCTGAATCTTGAGGAATTGTTTTTGGCTGCTTATATTGGTCAAAATATAGCCTATTTAAATCATAATTGTTTATTTTATGACCTGAACTGTCAAAAAGATTAATATGATTAGATTTGGTAAGAAATTCATATAATCCATACCAATTACTCTTATTCTTTGTTTCATCTTGTTTTTTTCTAAAATTAACTAAAAAGCGATCTTCAACATAACAATCAATTTTCATTAGTTTTTCCTCATTATATTCCAGAGATCACCTATTAGTTTGGATGCTTCGTCAAAAAAACCTTCACCAAAATCATTTGTCAACATACCGGATTCATTAATTTCGATTTTTTTTATATAGTCATCAGCCATCGGATCCTCGCCAAAATAGTAAATTACAATATCCTCCTTTTTTAATTCTCCTTTAGCAACTAAATATTGAAATTTTCTAATTAGATACTCACTATGTGTTTCAAGAACGAAATTAAGCCCTTCATTTGTAAAATCAGTAAAAAAATCTGCTAAATCAGATTGTAATTTTGGATGAAGATGGCTTTCTGGCTCTTCAATCAAAAAGAGATTTTCTTTCGTATCTAATTTTCTTTTGCTTATTTCAAGAATTAATGGAACCAACATCGAAAAACCAAAACCATCGTCTAGTAAATTTCTAATTATTCTGTTACTTTTACGGTTTGCTACAAATCCATAATTTTCTACATTTTTTAGTTCTAATCCGCTTATACCACATAATTTTTTCAACCACTTTCCCATTTTATTCTCAATATATTCATCTGGTTTAGCTTTATAATTGAGTAGATTATACTGCTTAATTGTTCTATTTTCAAATTTATTCAAACGATCAGTAATTCCTCTATTAATACCCACAAATCTAATTGAACTCGAAAAACTATTATATAACTTATCAATTTCACTACCTATGCATTCAATTGATTCATAAACTATTTTATAAATATCTTCCAATATATTGTCATTATCAGTTATTTCCTTCCAATCACTCATTCTGAAGCTCTTCCAATTATTTTCATTAAAGTTCAGAAATTCATTGTCGTCATCAGTATATTCAATTTCTTTATCT
>DAINRZ010000267.1:0-5530 GCA_036741575.1 Kapaibacterium sp. (SeqCode) | reverse complement strand
CTTTCGGATTCCAGTTCGCGCTCCAGCTTGTCGAGTTCTTTCAATTGCCAGTTTTGCTCGTCGTAGGCATTGTTCAGGTCCCAGAAAATCCTGGCAATAGTGTGGTCGATAATACGTATGCCCGGTTTGATATTCTTTTGTATCTCGGCCAGGGCCGATTCGCTTCCAGTCAGCTCGATAACAAGCTCGATGTTGTCGCATTCCAGGCACATCTGCCCATCGGTATAGGTGGGGATATTCATTTTCTCGGCCAGGCGCACTCCCGGCGCAATCGGATTGACATCGCACACGGCTACGATTTCGAGCGTCAGTTCGCGCAGGAAGTATCCGCTGGCCAGGCTGAGCAGCGATACGCAGCCTTTGCCGCCGCCAATAATAACAGTCTTCATAAAATCTTCTCAATGCATCAAAGTTTTTTCTAATATAATGTTTTTAATGAAATTATTCGATTAGTTTAATGGCAATAGCCAATATTGCTAAAAATTTGCTGCAAAAGAATGGTTAATTCTTTAAAAATCCGTAGTTTTGTAAGTTATGTACATTAATTTTATGGAAAAATCAATAACTTATGAGAGCAATAATACCGGTAGCAGGAGTAGGAACAAGGCTTAGGCCGCACACATACACATTGCCGAAGGTGCTGCTGAACGTTGCGGGCAAGCCCATACTGGGGCATATACTCGACGAACTGATACGGCAGGGAGTGGACAAAGCCACGATAGTAACCGGTTATATGGGCAAGCTGGTGCAGAAATTTGTAAACGACAGGTATGATATCGATTTTACTTTTGTATCGCAGAAGGAGAGCCTTGGGCTGGGCCATGCAATCTGGACGGCCAGAGAAACATTCGGCGACGAGCCGATAATGATAATCTTGGGCGACACAATATTCGACGTGGATTTGTCCGATGCGCTTAAGTCGGGATTTTCATCGCTGGGAGTGAAAAAAGTGGACGACCCCCGCCGCTTTGGCGTAGTGGAATCGGGCGCCGACGGATTTATAAAAAATCTTGTGGAAAAACCCCAGAATTTCGTTTCGAACATGGCAATCGTGGGCCTGTACTATATTAAAAATCCAGCTATGCTGAGGCAGTCGCTCGAAGAGCTGATTAACAAAGATATCAGGACAAAATCGGAATACCAGCTGACAGACGCCCTGCGCCTGATGCTCGAAAAAGGAGAGAAATTTACTACTTTCCATTGCGAGGGCTGGTACGACTGCGGCAAGCCCGAAACCCTGCTATCGACAAACAGGTTCCTGCTCGAAAAAAAGCAAATTGAATGTTTTCCGGATAAAACCGTTATGATACCGCCTGTTTATATTGCTCCGAATGCTACAGTCGAAAGGTCGGTCATCGGGCCTTATGCCACCGTTGCCGACGGAGCTATTGTCAAAGACAGCATTGTTCGCAATACTATCATAAGCGACGGCGCAACAGTGGAATCGTGCCTGCTCGAGGAATCCATAATAGGCAATAATGCAATTGTGCGTGGCAATTTCTACAACCTGAATGTAGGCAACTCCAGCGAAATAAATTTTTAACTATTTTAATCGTTAATAAATTTTTTAGATTGAATAATATCAATGTTTATTTAAAAAAGGTTTAAAATGAGTTCAAACACATATTTCTTCACCTCCGAATCCGTTTCCGAAGGGCACCCCGATAAAATTTGCGACCAGGTGTCAGATGCCGTGCTCGACGCAATGCTTGCAGACGACCCTTACAGCAGGGTTGCATGCGAGTGTTATTCGACTACGGGATTGATTATTGTTGGCGGTGAGATTACAACAAAGACTTATATAGATTTACAAAGGCTTGTACGCGGCGTAATACGCGAGATAGGCTACACAAAGCCCGGCTATAGGTTCGATGCCGACTCTTGTTCGGTGCTGAATGTTATTAATCACCAGTCTGTCAATATTGCCGAGCGGGTCGATTTGGGCGGCGCAGGCGACCAGGGTATGATGTTCGGTTATGCCAGCACCGAAACCGAAGAGCTGATGCCCGCACCGATTATGTTTGCCCACAAGCTCGTCAAACGCCTGACTGATATTCGCAAAAAGCAACCTGAGCTTATACCGTACCTTGGCCCCGACGCCAAGTCGCAGGTTACTTTGGAATATACCGACAACGACGAAATATTGAGGGTCGATACAATCGTTATTTCCACTCAGCACGATGAAGGCATTGCACAGGAGACAATACAAAGGGATGTAATGGAATATGTTATCAAACATGTTATCCCCTCAGGTCTGCTCGATGCCAATACGAAATACCATATCAACCCATCCGGCATTTTCGTGATCGGCGGGCCCCATGGCGATACAGGCCTTACGGGCAGGAAAATTATCGTCGATACTTACGGCGGGCGCGCCCCCCACGGCGGCGGTGCTTTTTCGGGCAAGGACAGCACCAAGGTGGACCGCTCCGGCGCTTATGCTGCGCGCCACCTGGCAAAGAATTTGGTTGCTGCAGGCGTATCCAGGGAAATAACAATCCAGCTTTCGTATGCAATCGGCGTTGCCGAGCCGGTATCTATACACGTAAATACTCATAATTCCTCGAAAGTGAAGAACAGGGCCATCGAAGAATTTATTAAAAACAACATAGACCTGACACCCGGTGGCATTATAGAAAGATTTGGGCTGCGCAGGCCGATTTTCAGGAACACATCTGCTTACGGCCATTTCGGCAAGCCCGAATTGCCATGGGAGCAGCTCGATTTAGTTAAATTGTTTGAAAAAATTTAGTAATCAGAATTAAATAAGGATTTATATGTCAAAATATCCCGAAAGAAAAGCCGCAGGCAAGTTCGACGAAGTGCCCGGTAAATATTGCGTAAAAGATATTTCGCTTGCCGCCGAAGGCCGTTTGCTCATCGACTGGGCTGAATCGCGCATGCCCGTGCTGATGACTTTAAGAGAAAAATACAGCAAAACGAAACCCTTCAAAGGATACAAAATTGCAGGCTGCCTGCATGTTACCAAAGAAACTGCCGTTCTTATCAAAACTTTTGTCGAAGCTGGTGCCGAAGTATCATGGTCGGGTTGCAACCCGCTTTCGACAAACGATGCAGTCGCCGCTGCCCTGGCAGATCAGGGTGTATCTATTTATGCATGGTACGACAACAAAGAAGACTTTTACTGGTGTATTGACCGTACAATAGACAATAAGCCCCACCTGACGCTCGACGACGGCTGCGACCTGATTAATACCGTGCACGAGCACTACCCCTCAATGGCTAAGGAATTTGTTATCGGCGGTACAGAGGAGACGACAACAGGCATACAGAGGCTGCGTGCACGCGCCAATGCCGGAAGCCTATTCTATCCGGTATATGCTGTTAATGATATGGAAACAAAATGGGATTTCGATAATGTTTACGGCACCGGGCAATCAACCATCGACGGCATTATCAGGGCAACATCGGTACTGCTGGCAGGTAAGAATTTTGTTGTGGCAGGCCACGGCCATTGCGGCTCTGGTGTGGCAAAACGCGCCAAGGGCTTAGGTTCCAATACAATTTGTACCGAAGTAAAAGCTACTGCAGCGCTCAAAGCAACTCTCGAGGGCCATGAAGTAATGACTATGGACCAGGCTGCCACCGTAGGCGATATATTCGTAACGGCTACCGGCGTCAAGGACGTCATCCGCAAGCGCCACTACGAATCCATGAAAGACGGAGCCATTATATGCAACACAGGCCACTACGACGCCGAAATAAACATTCCCGAGCTTGAGGAAGTATCGGTTTCCAAACGTACAATCAGGCCCAACTGCGAAGAATATACCCTGAAAAACGGCCGCAAGGTATTCCTGCTGGCACAGGGCAGGCTCGTTAATTTGGCAGCAGCCGAAGGCCACCCGTCCGAGGTAATGGATATGTCGTTTGCCAACCAGTTTATGGCTCACCTGCGCCTGGTAGAGCTTCACAAAAAAGGCGAGAAGCTTGCCAACGACGTACTGGAACTTCCCGTCGAACAGGATGAATACATAGCCCTTACAAAGCTGAAAGCGCTGGGCTGCAACCTTGATATACTCACTCCAGAGCAGTTAGCATATATCAACGATTATAACGCAGGTACCTGATTTAGAGTTTTATTGACGGCCACTGGCCTTACGAATGATAAATTAAACTCCGCCAACTGAATTTGGCGGAGTTTTTTATTTTTTAATTATCATAAGATCTTTTGGTTGAAAAATAGTTTTTTGATTTTTTTTTGTATATTGTTGATTTTCATCTTTCAAGGTTGATATTATGAAACTTCTTACAATTATGCTCATGTTTGCTAATTGTTTATTTGCGTATGCTCAAATGAATTATTTTAATTCTGATAATTCACCATTGCCAAACGATAATGTAAACGCGATAGAATTTGATGATATAGGCAATATATGGATTGGGACATATGGAGGTGGAGTTGTGAAATATGATGGCAAAAATTGGGAGATTTACACAATTACGAACTCCCCTTTGCCTGATAACGGTGTAACAGCTATAGAAATTGATCAGAAAGGTAATATCTGGATCGGTACACACAATGGATTAACTGTTTTTGATGGTAAAAATTGGACGAATTTTAACTTGGATACATTACAAGATTTTCAAAATCATGTAATTTCTATTAAACAAGATAACCAAGGAAATATTTGGGTTGGAAGTTCAGGTGGATTAGTAAAATTTGATGGCAAAAATTGGGAAGTTTTTAAGAATGCTTTTCTTGGCCGTGGCAATATTAGAACAATTGAGACAGACAGTTTTGGGGATTTGTGGGTAGGAACTCAGGCTGGAGTTGCAAAGTATTTAGATAAAAAATGGGTATTTATAAGCGATTCACTGTTAAAAAACTACCAGATATGGTCCATAAAATTTGATAAGCAAGGGACAGCGTGGTTTGCTACTGCCAAAAGTGGTATAATAAAATATGATGGTAAAAGTTTTGAAGTTTTTCAGGAAGAAAATTCAGATTTGCCATATAATGGGACGGATGTACTCGAAATTGATGATGAAGGTTCTATCTGGATAGGAATGAGTGTTGTTGGAGTGGTAAAATACGAAGGGAAAAATTGGACCAATCTCAACTTTTATAACTCTGATTTTCCTCTTAGATATGTAAATGCCCTATCATTTGACCAAAGACATGGTTTATGGGCAGGAGGTTCTGATGGTCTTGTTAAGATTAATGAAAAATATTATATAAAAAGAAAAAATGAAATCAAATCGGCAGAAGATCAAAAGAGAAAAGCTTATGAAAAAAGAATAAAAGATTTTCGGCAAAATCTTAAAGAAGGTGATAATACCATGTTTGGAATGGTGATTGAAATCAGAAAGCCAATTGTAAAAATACAAACAACGCAGTATATTATTAATAATTATACAAATTGGATAAAAGAAGACAATATATGGTCTTCGGAGTATGGTCAATACAAACCTAAAGCTGAATCAACATCACATACAATACCTGTTGAGAAATGGTGTTATTTTAAATTTAGTTGAAATTACAAAAAAAATAAACAAGAGGTTCCTT
>DAINRZ010000266.1:0-5538 GCA_036741575.1 Kapaibacterium sp. (SeqCode) | reverse complement strand
CATGTTTTTGCCGTCGTTATTTTCCACGGGAAAGAACTTAAAAATACTTTAATAAAAATTTTGGATTGTTTTTAAATGAGTGCCCACGAATCAATTTCGAGGTTTCATTGAAGAATAAACTGTTAATCGAAGTGAACTTCGAGGAATTAAACCCACAATGTGGGATAAAATAAAAATTGGTTTTGTTCTTTTATACTACTGTGTTTAATTTTTGTTAAGGAGGCGGATTAAAGTTTGGATTCACTAATCCGAAATTATAAAATATGCGATGTGAAATTAATGGGAGTATAATATCTAAAAATAAATGAAAATTTATCTTGACTTTTAACAGATTCTTTACTATTATTAACAAAAAAAATTAACGGCTTGGTAAAACAAGTTATGAAGAAAATGAACATTCAATCATACAAGCAGGGTATGCGGAGCATAACCGCTTATCATTTCTTAATGTTTATGTAAAAGTGAGGTTCTTATGCAAACTACAGTAACATTCAGGCATCTGAAAACAAGGCAGGATCTACAGGAAGCGGCAATCGAGCAGGCGAATAAGTTCAACAGGTTTTATGACGGCATAATAAGCACCAACGTCGAATTCATCCACGATGTAGATAATGTGGTAGAATTCAAAGTTAATGTCCATGGGAACACGCTCATCTCCAGGGAAAATACGGAGGACTTCACCAAGAGCCTTAATATGGCTTCAGATAAAATGGTCAGGCAGTTGAAGAAATGGAAAACGAAAATCACCAAACCTGTTTCCTGACCATTAATAAATCCAGAGGAAAATATAAATGGCATAATTCGAAAGGGGCTTGTAAATTGCCCCTTTCTTTGTTATTTTTACCAAATGCAAAAGCAATAAACATGGGATAGTATGAGCGTATTTAAAGATTTGCAAATCCTGAAACAGGAGTATATTACAGTCGAATCGCTGCAGCAGTCATCGGTGAAGCTGGAATCCGCCACCGGCAGCGCCGGCTTGCAAAACAAAATTACTAACAAGCATATATACAGGCCTCAGTTAGCGCTGGCCGGATATGTGGGGCTGTTCAATTTCAAACAGGTACAGATATTCGGCAATACGGAATATTTCTACCTGGCTAGCCTTAGCCCCGAAGACAGGGAAAAAGCATTCAGGAACCTTACGCAGTTCCCAGTGCCCTGTATTATTATTACAAACGGTAATACTCTCGAAGAGAACTTGCTTAATATTGCCGTAGAAAGTAATATTGCCGTATTATATTCAAGCTACGATACTACAAAAGTATTTTCACTCGTATCTGATTTTCTCGAAGACCAGTTCTCCCTGCAATCAGTCGTGCACGGCTCGTTTGTCGATGTTTACGGCGTAGGGATACTCTTTGTGGGCAAAAGCGGAATCGGCAAAAGCGAAATTGCACTCGACCTCGTCGAGCGAGGCCACAGGCTGGTGGCCGACGACATAGTAATGCTCACTAAAAAACGCGAATCGGTGCTGATGGGCACAGGCACAAGCCTTGTGCAGCACTTTATGGAAATACGCGGGCTGGGCATCATCGACGTCAGGCAGATGTTTGGCATCAGGGCAATCAGGTTCCAGAAAAGGCTCGAAATTATCGTGGAACTGCAAGAGTGGAATTCAGGAGAGGAATATACCCGCATTGGCTTGGACGAAGAGCCTGTCGATGTTATGGGCGTGGAAATATCTCGTGTTAAGCTGCCGATTTTCCCCGGCAAGAACATAACAGTAATTGCCGAGGTAATTGCAATTAACTATCTGCTAAGGGTTTACGGCTACAATGCTGCCAAGGTATTCTCCGATAAACTTCAGGAAGAAATAAAGAAGAGATCGGCGCAGAAATACAATTTTCACGACAAGAGAATAATCCCCTGGTTCCAGGGCGATTCAGAATAATGAAGGATAATTAATTTATTTTAATATAGTTATAAATATTCCTCTTGAGGAATATTTTTTCTAAAATCAGAAAACATTAGGTTAAATGTTTCGTCGAATGAACATAAAATTTGTAAGATATATGGAAGACTCGGAGTTAAAATGAGGTTTAGGTTTCATTTGTTGATTTTGGCAATTCTTGCCTTTATAGTAACAATTCCTGCCGTTTCGCAGGTAAACCCGAATAAAAAGTTCAAAGAGCTGGCGCAGCCTTCGAAATTAATAGTGAAAAGCGGTGAGAGCTTTACCATCAGGATGACTGTTAAGATGGACAAGATATGGTACACCTACAGCATGAAGGAGCAGCTCAGCAAAGAGGGAATCGGGCCCACAACCACCGAAATTACAATACTTAGCAAGGATTTAATCGAACTAAGCGGCAAGATTAAAGAGTCGAAGCTCAAGAAGAAATTCGATAAAGGTTTCGAAATGGAAATAGAGTACCACGAAGGCACTTTTTTCTATGATATTCCCGTGAAAGCCAAAAAAGACCTCGATTTCAACAAAGATAAAGTTTATCTGGAATATTACCTGCAGTGGTGCGACACGACTAAATGCCTCGGCCCCGAGGCATTCAAAGTAAAAGTATCGAATAAACCATTTATGGAAGAAGTCGATACAACTGCACAAGCTGCCGCCGGGCAGCAGGCTGCGCCTGTGGATACGGCAGTAGCCGGTGCACCAGGTGCTCCCGATACGGCAGCCTCTCAGCTGGCGGATACCCTGCAGAAGGCAGGCGATACCGGCAGCGTCACAACCGAGGGGCGAGAAGAAGTGGAAAAGGCTAAGCGCGAAGGGATTCTTTCTTATCTCTTGTTTGCTATGTCTTTTGGTTTTATTGGCTTGCTGACGCCCTGCGTTTATCCGATGATACCGATAACCGTGTCATTTTTTACGAAAAGGAGCGAAAAAGAAAAGAGCAAAGGCCTCAGGGATGCATTTCTTTATGCTCTGGGCATTATAGCTACTTTTACCGCCTTAGGAATTTTGGTGGCTGCTTTTGCCGGCCCGGCAGGATTGAACGACATGGCCGCAAGCTGGGAGATGAATATTGCGTTAGCCGCATTATTCACCATATTTGCTTTCAACCTCTTTGGTGCCTTCGAAATCAGGATGCCGACAGGCATAATGAATAAGCTGAACACAAAAAGCAGCCAGGGCTCCGGAATATTAAGTGTAATGCTGATGGGCCTTACATTCTCGCTTACGTCATTTACATGTACCGTACCTTTCGTTGGTATTGTTCTTGCCGACACGGCAACAGGCGAATGGTTTTACCCGATTATGGGGATGCTTGGCTATTCATTTGTATTTGCCGTACCGTTTTTCTTCCTGGCATTGTTCCCTTCACTCCTTAGCAAACTGCCGAAATCCGGAGGCTGGATGAACAATATGAAAGTGGTGATGGGCTTCCTCGAAATAGCCTTTGCCATCAAATTTCTCAGCAATGTGGATCTTGCAGTCGGGCTTGGCGTACTGCCCCGGGAATTGTTCCTGGCAGCATGGATAGGCATGGGCGCATTAATCGTACTCTATCTTTTAGGAACATTCAAGATGAAGCTGGATTCTCCTGTGGACAGGATCGGCGGTACGAGGATTTCCTTCGTAATATTATTTACAGTGGTGACATTCTACCTGCTTTCGGGCATGGGCGGCGGCAACCTCGGCATGATTGATTCGTACCTGCCTCCTCCAAAGGAACAGTACGATGAAATGATGAATACAAATGCTTCTGCCGGAAACAGCCAGAAATTGAGTGTTGTAAATACTTACACCAAAGAAGCGGGCAAGGATGCAGAACAGAAGGAACAGGTTTTCCTTGATTATAAAACTGCACTGGAATATTCCAAACAGGTAAATAAGCCGCTATTTATCGATTTTACCGGCGTTACCTGCACCAACTGCCGCTACATGGAAATTAACATGTTCACCCGCAAGAGCATAAAAGAGAGACTCGATCAATTTGTGAAGGTAAAACTTTTCACCGACAGGCGCAACGAAGCCGACCAGGCCAACAAGAAGATGCAGCAGGAACGTTATAATACCGTAGAGCTGCCGCTTTACGTGCTGCTGACACCAGATGAAAAAAAGATAGCCACATTCTCTTATACAAGCAGCGAGGATGACTTCAGGGCATTCTTAGACAAAGGCCTGAATGCAATGGTAAAGTAGGCAAAAAAAGGAATTAAATCTATATCGTCTGAGTATTAAAAAAATACATTGACAGCAGAATCGTATTAAAAGCAATGAAAAAGATTTTGCATATTATATACTAATAGTTAGCTAATTTTAAAAAGGGTACTCAAATGGATATTGAAACAAAAAATAGTCCAGAAAAAAAGGGAAAATATACTGAAGAAATCAATGAATTATTCGAGATTGCCCAAAAAAGATTCGGTACTCCTTTTTTAGATAAGCTTGAAGAACTAAGCAAAGATTATGATAATGAAGGTGAATCCGGCTACCTTAGGTACACTTTAACAATCAACAACACCGGAGCTTTTTATGCCGGCCAGAAATGAAATTCTCGATGAGATTTTAATAGCCAAGAGTGCCGCTCAAGACGATGTAAGAAGAAAATATATCAAAGAATTATCTGACTATACAAAAAGAGATACTATCGTATATTGCACTGCATATTCAACCGGAAAAATGGCCGGATTGCCGTCGAATGCAGTTGTATCGATTATGAATGAAGATATTCATGGCTTCATGACCGCACTTAATGGACTTAAAGGCAGAAACCTTGATATTATTATCCACAGCCCTGGAGGCTCTGCTGAAGTTACTGAGCAGATAGTAAATTACCTAAGGTCAAAATACGATAATATTCGTGCCATAATACCCCAGAATGCAATGTCGGCTGCCACAATGTTGGCATGTGCTTGCGATGAAATTGTAATGGGGAAGCACTCGGCCATTGGGCCAATCGATCCACAGATTACCTTTCCTACGCCTACCGGGCTTTTTACTGCTCCAGCTCAATCATTATTAAATGAATTTGAACAAGCAAAAAGCGAGATTATTGAGAATCCCAATGTTGCTCCTATTTGGATAAGCAAGTTAAAAAACTTACCACACGGCATTCTGGATATTTCTAAGAACACTTCAATACTATCCATTGAAAAAGTTTCTCAGTGGCTATCATCTTATATGTTTAAAACAGATGAAGATAGAATTGATAAAGCCAAAAGTATTGCTAATTGGTTAGGTTTGCAAGATTATCATAAGACACATGGCAGGCCAATTCCGATGAATATAGCAATGGAAAAAGGTTTGAAGATAATTGAATTGGAATCTGACCAGGAATTACAGGAGAAAGTCCTGTCTGTTTTCCATTCCTCAATAGTAACAATTGAAGTTACTAACTGTGTCAAATTTATTGAAAATCAAAACGGAAAAGGAACTTATTTCCAACTAAACAAATGAAAGCCCTTGAAATTAGCCAATTATTAGAATAGATTTTTTATTATCCCTATCCGCTTTTTAGATTCATTACAATTCAACTAAAATTTACTATATTAAGTTTTTTCTCAATTACTGTGAGAGTTAATAAATGGTAAAATCAAAAGTTGTTGTAATTATTATATCAGTACTGGTTATTT
>DAINRZ010000265.1:0-5551 GCA_036741575.1 Kapaibacterium sp. (SeqCode) | reverse complement strand
TACTGTACTAAATACAATTAATATAATTATCATAAATATTATTGCACCGACTGAGCAACTCGGCAATTATCAGGCAGGTATTTTTAGTGCTGCATCAAAAGTCTTTGTATTCTCTATACTTCCGTCTGCAATAGTTCAGCAGGCCTTTTTTCCTCTGCTCTCGCGTTCACAAAGCGATGAAGAAAGGCACAAGGTACTGGATAAATACAGTATGCTTCTTTTCCTGATTGGACCAGTAATAACTCTGACAATATTTGCTTTCTCTCCTTTTGTTAACAATGTAATTTTTGGCGAGAAATACCTTGAATCGGCGAGTGTAATGCGCTTCCTTATGCTTGCATCATATTTTATTTATATTAATACATCTTTATCTGTACCATTAATTGCCTGGAAATACGAGAAATACTCTACTTACTCAATTATTGTCGGCATTATTGTGAATATTGCAGGTAACTTTCTGCTTATTCCAATATTTGGCGTAGATGGATCTGGCATGGCAACCATGTTAGCTGAAATTTCTATATCTATTATGCTGACTATCTATATCTATAAAAAATTAAAGAGAATCTATCTGAGTAATTTATTTAAAATGACTGTTTATTCTGTCATATCGTGCGGCCTGGGGTATTATCTTTGGTATGAAGGTGCAAATGCAATAATATCGGGCAGCATTACGATTTTAACTTTCATATTGATTAATGTTTTGTTTAAAACAGTAACTATAAATGAAATAAAAGGATACCTCAGGAAATGAAATATGATTATCTCGTTGTAGGAGCAGGTTTTGCCGGCTCTATCATAGCAGAAAGAATAGCTTCCCAACTCGGTAAAAAAGTACTTCTTGCTGACAGGCGGAACCATATTGGCGGCAATGCTTTTGATTTCTATAATGAAGACCACATCCTTTGCCACAAATACGGCCCCCATATTTTCCATACTTATAATAAAAAAGTATGGGACTACCTGAGCAAATTCACCAAATGGCGCCAATATGAACACAAGGTGCTTGCCGTTATAGGTAATATTAAGGCCCCTGTCCCTTTCAATTTAAACTCCTTATATAAAGTATTCCCGGATAAAAAGGCGAAGAAATACGAAGAGCTACTACTTAAGAATTATGGTTTAGAACTAAAGATACCCATCCTGAAATTGCTGGAAGCACAAGATGTTAACCTGAAAGAGCTTGCTGAATTCATTTATAATAATGTATTTTACGGTTATAATCTTAAACAATGGGATTTAACCCCCGAACAGCTCGATTATTCTGTTTCTTCCCGGGTCCCCGTTTTTATTAGCCGCGACGACAGGTATTTCCAGGATACATACCAGGGTATACCGGCCAAGGGTTACACTACGATGTTTCAGAATATTCTGTCTCACAAGAATATTCATTTATTATTGAATACTGATTTTAAAGATATAGAAACCGGTGCGAAGTACGACAGGCTGGTTTATACCGGCAATATTGATGCTTATTTCGATTATTTACATGGGGAGTTGCCCTACAGGAGCCTTGAATTTGAGTTTAAAACACTCGGCGCAGAGTTTTTCCAGGAAACCGCACAGGTTAATTATCCTAACAGCGAAAAATATACAAGAATTACCGAGTTTAAGCACCTGACCGGCCAAAAACATGATTTGACCACAATTGCATACGAATATTCATTGCCATATTTACCCGGAAAGAACGAACCTTACTATCCGATACCAAGGCAAGAAAATGAAGGGATTTATAACTTATATTACAAAGAAGCTGAAAAGCTAAAAGAAGCAGTTCATTTTGTCGGCCGCCTGGCAAACTATAAGTATTACAATATGGACCAGATTGCCGGGGTGGCCCTAATGGTATTTGAAAAAGAAATTGCAGGCCGCAGATAAATCAATCGGTTTCCAATTCGATAAAGGAAAATGACTCGCCGTCGAACAGGCCTTTGTCGCTAAGTTTGATTTTCGGTATTACAGTCAGTGCCATGAACGAGAGTGTCATAAATGGCGATTCGAGTGCCGATCCCAGAGATTTTGCCTCGAGGTTCATTTCGGCATATTTCTTAGCCGTTTCGTAACCGTCGGCGGCGCTCATCAATCCGGCAATCGGCAGCGGCAGCAGGTCAGTTTTACCGTTTACGCTAATTGCTATACCGCCTTTTGAATCGATTATTGTATTTACTGCCGTGCAAATATCCTTGTCGTTGGCCCCGACAGCGATTATGTTATGCGAGTCATGGGCTACACTCGAAGCTATGGCGCCGCGTTTCAGGCCGAAGTTCTTCACAAAACCCAATGCGGGAGAGGCGTCTTCGTATCTGTTGATTGCTGCAATTTTGAGTATATCTCTTTCTATATCCGCGACTATTAGCCCGTCATCCACATTGGGCCAGGTAATAAATTTATTTGTAACCAGTTCACCGTCAATTGCTTCGATTACCAGTATATTCCCGGATTTTTTCCTTTCAATCCTGAAATCATCGATAGTCTTTCTGCTCGTATTAAATACATTCGGTTTTACTTTTACAGTTTCGTCGATGAGAGGGCTTCCGTTTTCAGCTACCTTAATACCTTTGATGTAAGTTTTCTTAATATTAAATTCATTCAGATTATCTATCACAATAAAATCAGCATCATCGCCGCACCTGAGCAGCCCTGTGTCGAGATTGTAATGCCGGACAGGATTCAAAGTTGCAGCTTTTAAAGTGTCGAATAGTCCGTGGCCTTTACTCAAAGCCCTTTTAACAAGCTCGTTTATATGGCCTCCGGCAAGTCCGTCGGGATGCTTGTCATCGGAACACAGCATACACATTTCCGGATACATGCTTATCAGCGGGTGAAGAGTCTCGAAATTCCTTGCGGCAGATCCTTCCCTTATCAGTATTTTCATACCCAGGGTGATTTTTTCGATAGCTTCATCGAGCGAAAAACACTCGTGGTCGGTGCTTATTCCAGTTCTGACATATTTCACCAGGTCCCCGCCCTGTAATCCGGGTGCATGGCCATCGACCGGTTTGCCAAGTTCTTTGGCAATGTTTATTTTCTCAATTACTTCGGGTGATCCGTTTAGTACTCCGGGAAAATTCATCATTTCGCTAAGGTATTTAATATCATCTGACTGCAGCAATTCCCTTACAGCATGAGTATCGAGGGCAGCGCCCGAAGTCTCGAATACTGTGGCAGGTACGCATGAAGGCGCGCCGAAATAAAATTTAAAAGGAGTCTGCCTGCCGTTGTCAATCATAAAACGAACGCCGTACATTCCTGTTACATTGGCAATTTCGTGCGGGTCAGATATCGCCGCTACAGTACCATGCACACTTGCCAGCCTGGCAAATTCCGACGGTGCAAGCATCGAGCTTTCTATGTGAACATGAGAATCGATAAAGCCAGGTAAAATATATTGACTTTCCTTTATTCCGGTATCTTCTGCAACAGAGGCTATCTTACCGCTCCCGATAATTAATGTTCCCGGGAAAATTCTCTCGTTTATAATATCAACTATGTTACCACTAATTTGGAAACTATGAGCAGGGCTATTCATTTATTTCATTCCCCGGATTTTGTGCCATGACGCTCTCCTGATTGTTCGGGGCCTTCACCGCGGTCGTGCCTTTCCTGCCTCGGCCTGAAGTTTTTGTTCTTGTGCCGGAATTTTTTATTCTTAAAATCATTTCTTTTTTTATCTGCTGCTTCGCTCTGGTTATCGCCGGTGTGGTCCTGTGTATCCTGAGTGGAATCATGCTGCCTCTCGAACTTTCTTTCAAATTTCTTTTCTTGCGGCCTATCCAGATTCTTTTCAAAGTGAGGGGCTTTCCTGAATTCCTGTTTTCTTGGATGCAACTGCCTTTTATCTTCGTTAGTGCCTTCGAATACAATTACGAATTCACCCTTGAATTTCAGGTCTTTAAATTTTTTAAATAATTCGGAGAAAGAGCCGTAGTGGTTGGTTTCGTAGCCCATTGTAAGGTTGCACCCTAAATAGGCCTGCCGCTCAGGCATAATATCGGCAGCAGCTTCAAGCACGGGCATAAGCCTGTAAGGTGTTTCCAGCAAAACGACTGTCCTTGGCTCGAGGCTCAGCTTTTTCAATTCCTGGTTCCGCCTGTCTTTTTCTCTATTGAGAAATCCTGCAAATAAAAATTCTGTTATTGGAAAACCGCAGCGGACAAGGCCTGCCATAATACTCGAAGCGCCGGGCACAACTTCGATAGGAATATTATTCCTGATGGCAGCCCCTACTAAGTCGGCGCCGGGGTCGGCAAAGACCGGCGTTCCGCAGTCGGAAATCAAGGCAATATGGCTACCCTGAAACATCATGGAAACATATTCCTGCGTTTTCTCTGCTTCGTTTTGTTCGTTCAGTAAATCGATTTTTTTATTGATATTATAGCTGTGCAACAGCCTTGTACCTACTTTCGGGTCTTCGCATACAACTATATCCGAATCCCTGAGTACTTTTACAGCCCTGAACGAAATATCGTCTTTATTACCAATCGGTGTCGATACAATAAACAATCTGCCCTGCTTTGCGGGCCTTTCTTCTAACAAATCATGAAACTCGTACATATAAAATCATATAATAATAAATTTAATCCCCCGGAGGATTGAATTCAATCCCCAAGCCTAATTGTACATTTATAAAATAATGGTGTGCAGCTATAATAATATAAACCGGTGTCCTGGTTTCAGTTGTCGCAGGCAGCAGCATATCCCCTGTTTCTTTGTAATCGCTGTATAATTCAACGATTCTCATAGGGTAAGGTTCTGGTTCGGAAGTCTCGATTTTCCGTAGCAGATAGTCATTTTCATCGAAGTAAAAGATACTCTTAGTCCCGGATGCCAGTATGCCTTCCATTAAAATCATTCCGTTGGATTTGCCCAATACCCTGCACTTATATCCCAATTCGGGCAGCCTTGCAATAGAAAAAAGTTTTGTCGAAATATAGACTTTTTGCCTGTCTTCCGGCCTTATCTCATCGATTATTGAGTTTGAATTAACCCAAACCCTGTTTCCGTCCGACCACATTATCAAGCTCAGGCTGCCGCAATCCATGGCCGAATAATACTTATCGGGCGTTTGCCTGTAAACAATATTTTGCCCCTTAAGTTCAGAGCCGCCTATTGTCATCTTTACAACAGCTGAATCGTATAAAGTGTGTACTGATTGGATAGATTCAATACCACCGATTGCATCCGTATATTTTTCAATCAGTTTTTCGGGTGTCAAGCCGGATTTTTCGAGCTTAGAATCGGCTCCTTCGATGGCATATAAATCTGGCGTGTATTCATAAACCTCGCCTAATTTAGTCAATTCATTTTTAATTGCAGGATTGCCAATTATAATGATATACATATTGTCGGGATTAAGGTAGCTTTTTGCCAACTGATTAATATCATATGGTTTAATCGATTTCAGGTAACTGGAATAGTTTTTAATGCTTTCTTTTGGAATACCTGAAAAAATACCGTCCTGTATGAAATTGGCTATCATTTCTTTTCTGTCGAAAGTCATGTAATGCCTGTTCACAGCATATTCGATAGCCCTTTTAATTTCATTTTCATC
>DAINRZ010000264.1:0-5557 GCA_036741575.1 Kapaibacterium sp. (SeqCode) | reverse complement strand
ATTTCGCGGTTTAGTACATCGACGAAGCTCTCCATTCCAGTGGGCATACCTGAAAACTGCAGCGAAACACCGCTATCGTTGCATTTTTCCCTTATGGAATTAAAAAAAAGAGCTGAATAGGAATCATATGACTTGACATTCGAAACATCGACGCTCAGAGACAAAATCCCTTCCAGAAAACTGCCCCGGCCAAACTGCTTATCATAATTAGGTGCAAAATCAATAGTCAATGGGCTGGTTAATACCAATATGCCGGCATTGCCGTTGTTTATAAAATCAAACGCTTTTTCTATGTTCCCGGCCATTAATCCGTTGTATAAGTAAAAAATACCAGAAACTAAAATAGTGAAAAATTGTTATTTATTAAAATTAATTAATGTTAAAGGTCGTTGCTCACAGGTTTTTTCATTTTTGCCCTGAAGAATTCAAAAACTGCAGGCAATACTGATATTACTATAATGGCAATTATTACTAAGCTGAAGTTATTCTTAACCACAGGCAGATTGCCAAAGAAATACCCGCCAAAGATAAATATTGCTGCCCAGCCTATACCACCGAAAACGTTGTAGCTGAAAAACCGCCCGTATGTCATTGTGCCCACCCCGGCCACAAACGGCGCAAAAGTCCTGATGATGGGAATAAACCTCGCGATAATAATGGTTTTGCCTCCGTGCCGTTCGTAAAACTCATGTGTTTTTTTCAGGTGTTCCTGCTTCAGGAATTTTATTCTGCCCGAAAAAGCTTTGGCGCCTAACCTTTTGCCGATTGAATAATTAACTGCATCGCCCAGAATAGCAGCAAACGAAATCAGGAAAAAGGCAATGTAGGGATCCAATACTCCTGTTGCCGCAAAAGCGCCTGTTGCAAACAAGAGAGAGTCTCCCGGCAGAAAGGGCGTCACAACCAGGCCGGTCTCGCAGAATACAATAATAAACAAAATTGCATAAGTCCAGGTACCATAATCTCTTATTAATTCACCCAAATGAACGTCGAGCCTGAGAATGAAATCGATTAAAAAGTTAATTATATCCATAAAATCCTGTTTATTATAAAAAAATCTCGTATATGGGCGGCTAACTTAAGGAAATATTTTTTTTCTGTGGAATTGGTAGGAAGGCATATTATCGTGAAAATGTTAAAATCTTCATGAAATATTGCTTTACGGTTAATTTCGTATTCAAAGAAATGCAATAGTTTAGCCAAGCCTAAATATATTATTAATCAATTCTTTACCAAAATATACTGATATAAACAATGTGGTTTATACTAATATTGTCTCCACTTTTACCACAATAGAGTATTACCAATACATTGGTATTTTTATAAGTTACCGATTTTAAGGGATTTACATGGGGCTTTCAGTGTTGTAATTTTGCATTGTGAAACATGTATAATGAAATTTAATTTTTTTATTTAGGAGTATATCATGAAAAAGTTTTCGGTTTTAATTGCAACAATTATTCTTGCATTAACATCAGTCTTTGCAGTCCCCCCGCCTTTACCGTCCGGCGATCTGGACAATAGCGGCCCCTGGAATCCAGACGCCGTAGAGAATTCGATGAACAATCCCATAGGGTACGACAATGATTATTCGTTCGATTTTGCAACGGGCGAGTATAAGATTTTCATTGTATGCGAACTTATTATCCAAAATAAAAACGGAAATATTTACCTCGGATGGCTCAATCCCGATGGTTCAAAAGTGCTGGGCAACGGTTACTCAATGACATTCGAAGTTCGTGGTGCAAATGGCTGGCGCATAGAATCAAATGGAAGATTCGGCGATCCCGGCACAAGCAATTCAAGTGTGGTGTATGCTATCGATGAGCAGACCAACCTGCCCACTAACAATGTATTTATAACCGGGAGCTTTTGGAAATGGAATAACACAACAATACCTGGTGGTTCACAGTTCAGCGAATATCTGTCATATTTATCAGGTACAATAAATAAATTTGGAAGCAAACTTACTACTCCTGGTACTTATGGGAATGCAGCCGATGGGTATGATATTATATCGACAAACCTGAAATATACTAATAACAAAATGATCGTTAACCGTTGGGAACCCGGAGTACCCAAGAAAGACAAAGACAAGATTTTATGCCAGGACGAGTTCTCGAACGCCTGCGACGGAAAAGGTACTTTCAAATTAATCCCCGGCACAGTCTGGGCATCGCCCGATGCCACAGAAGGTTTCTACACTTTCCCTGTTTATATCGATGTAGATTACCTGACATTCGATAATGAAGGGTTCTATAGCGATTATAAGACGACTGACGTTAACGCCGATCCGTCAAACTATACTTTTGGTAATGCAGGACTGCCTACTCCATAATAGACTGAACAGCTCTTTATTCTATCATTAATATTAAAACAGCGCCCGAGTTAATGTGCGCTGTTTTTATTTTTAAAATATCACTCATAATTGAATATTCAAGATTTAATCAAAACATTATAAGTGCAAACTTACATAATTATTATAAAGATATAAATATTGTTGCAATACCATAACCTCTTTTGATAGTCATTATTTGTTAGCAACTTAAGTATTTTCACTGATTAGCCCTTTTCAGTATTTATACTGATTACTTATCCATATTTTATAGTATTTTATGAAAATACCGGATTTTCGGGATTTTTTTGCCATTTGCTCACATCTATTTTTGTACATGAAAAGTATGTTTTTGTGAATAGGATTATTATTGTAAGTTGATGAAAAGATATATCTTTAAGTTTGTATTATTAATGATTGCCATTTTTGGGGTATCGGCTACTGAACTGCCTGAAGCGCCCGTAAAAGCAGGCCCGGTAGATTCCGATGGAGAGGCAAAATCCTTTGGCCTGCCATTAGAATATGATTACGACTACTCAGACGATTTTTCGACCGGTTACTATAAAATGTATATAATTTGTGAATTAACCATCCAGAATAACTGTGGCGATATATATACGGGATGGATGGGCCCGGACGGCTCAATAAGCCTTGGTGAAGCATATGCGCTGTCGTTTACCGTAAAAGGAGGCGACGGTTGGAAGTTCGAAGCAAGCGGCAGTTTTGGAAGTGATGCCGAGTCTTTCGGCTCAAATGTTATTGCTTACCCTTTGGAGGAAAGAACCGGCAAAACAAACTATTCGGTTTTCATTTCGGGAAGCCGTTGGGAATACAACGGATTAGAGGTTCAGAGCGGAAATTTTCTCGGTAACGGATTGCCATTGATTACTCTCAGCAGCCATGGATTGTTCAACCTACCTGATTTCGCTAATCCCGGATTAATCGATTCAAGCGCTAACAATGCCGCGGGCAGCATAAGCAGGTTAAAAAATATTCAATCTATGAACAAGTGGATTATAGGGGAGCACCAAATAGCTTCTTCTGCCGTTGCTTCCGATGCTTGTACGGGAACCGGAATACTTTCATTCGTACCAGGCACAGTCTGGGCTTTCCCGGATGCCCGCGAAGGCCATTATACATTTCCTCTATTTATATATTTCGATTATTTAACTTTCGACAGCGAGGGATTCTATGTTGATTACAATTTAAATGAATTAAATATCAGCCCCTCCGTCTATGTTTTCGGCAATACTCAATAACCATTATATTAGACACTTAATAAGTGTCGCTATTACTCGATATTCTGCACCTGTTCCCTGATTTTTTCCAATTCTTCCTTAACTGTAACAACCTTCATAGATATCTCGGCATCGTTGCATTTAGATCCGATTGTATTAATTTCCCTGTTCATTTCCTGAAGCAGAAATGATAGTTTTTTCCCTACAGGGTCTTTCTCTTTTATTGATTCGAACCAGAATTTAATATGCGACTTCAACCGGACACATTCTTCCGAAAAATCAAGTTTATCTGCTATCAGTACAATTTCAGTCTGGATTCTATGCTCGTCGATTTCATCGCTTTCGAACAGCATAGCAATTTTCTGCCTTAGCCTTTCCCTTTCGTTTGGTATCCTTTTAACGCCCAGAGCTTCTATGATATCAATAAGTTTAGAGACAGATTTGATGCGGTTATTCATGTCTTTCATTATCTGTTCACCTTCTTTCACCCTCATTTTATTCATCGCTTTGAGGGCTTCTGATGTAGCTTTTTTTATAATACGCCAGTTTTCTTCGCTTTCGGCAGGCTTTTCTTCGCCGGCGTTAGTTGAAGCCAATTGGATTATATGCTCCAGTTTAATATCATCCTTAATCTTCATTTTTGCTTTAATCTCCTTCAGTTTGGCGATTATCGCCGAAACGTTTTCGAGGTTAAGCAGATTTACAGCAGAATCGCCGTTGCCGTCAACGGTTATACTGATATTTACCGTACCGTGCGAAATTGCCTCCTTCACCAGGTCCCTAATCTCGAGCTCCCTGTAGGTATGCTCCTTGGGCAGCCTGCATTTCAGTTCGAGGAACCTGCCGTTCAGGCTTTTCACTTCCACACTGATAGTGCTCCCGTCGTTAATAATTTCCTTTCGTGCAAATCCGGTCATGCTTCTAATCATACATTCTTCCTGTTAATGTTATTGTTTATTTTATACTGATTTTTGTATTCATCGGTATAGCCGCAATAGTTGACGGCGCTTTTTTCTATTTTTTCAATTTCTTCGGGTTTCAGATCCCTGACAATCTTGCCGGGCACACCGGCAACCAGTACTCCTTCGGGTACGGTAAAACCCTCGCGGACGAGTGCTCCAGCAGCAATCAAAGAATGGGAGCCAACAACAGAGCCGTCGAGTATCATCGCCCCTATACCAATCAGGCATTTGTCGTGAATTGTCGCCCCGTGGATAGCCACCGAGTGCCCTATCGTTACTTCGCTGCCGATATTCAGAGGAAATTTGCCGTTAGTAACATGTAGCATACACAAATCCTGGATATTGGTTTTTTCCCCTATCCTGATATAATGCACATCGCCCCGAATAACAGTATTGTACCAGACAGAGCAATCCTTCCCAATTTCCACATCGCCTATAATTCTGACCCCCTCGCATATAAATACCGAAGAGTGAATCTTGGGTGTTAATCCGTTATAAGTTATTATACTGCCGTTTTGGCCGCTTTCGAATTTTATACCATTCATATTATTACCATGGAAAGAGTTTTTCGAGTTTAGTATTGTCAATCCTGTAAATCAAATACTCGTCCGAACCAGCAAAAGCAAGCACTGCGCCTGGCAAAACTACGGGAGTCAGGTCGAGCGCTGGGAAATCGGGTATCTGGAAGTCACTGTAAAGCACCACATCATCTTCGCGGCGATAATAGAAAACTGCAGCGGTATTGTCGCGAACGCCCACAAAGGAATACGAGTTTTTGCTGATCATGACGGGTGTCCTTATTGCCAGGTCCACGGAATTCACCCATTTCTGCTTGCCCTTTTCATCGAAACAAGAAAACAGCGAATATGGCTTGCCAAACGGCAGATCGTAGCTAACAACGATTATTTCGCCGGAGCTGCCGATGGAACTAAACCTGGGAAGAAACTTTAATACGGCCTGCCACAGTGGTTTTCCTGTTTTTGAAAGAGCGGCTATCTGCGGCTTTTTCCCCTCGCCGGGCC
>DAINRZ010000263.1:0-5561 GCA_036741575.1 Kapaibacterium sp. (SeqCode) | reverse complement strand
ATCCCGACAGGCAATTGGCAATGGGCGCTCCGGAAGTATATGAAATCGATGCAGACAGTATTTTTGGCGACTGGGCAGTATTTGCAGCCTCGGCAGCCACAGACGTAGCAAAGAACGATGCTATTTCTGTTTCCAAGAACAAAGTGGCAATTACGGATATAAATCCAAATCCGAGCTATTCGGGATTTCCGTTCACAGTTACTGTTCAGCTGCAGGATCAATATGGCAATCCGATAAATGTTACTGCGCTTGACGGCCCTCAGACTGTTTCTGTCGTTAGCAATCTCGGCTCGGCAATCGATGCACCTGCCACAAGGACTGGTGTTATCTTAGTCGGCCAGAATTCAGTGACCTTGACAGGCGTTTCCATAACAGCCGCTTCAGGTTCGAGCGGAACACAGCTTATTGCATCTAATACGACAACAACATCGTACCAAAAAGGCATAAGCGAACCTATATATATAATTGCAGACCTGCCTGCAAACCAGGCAGATCAGATAACCCTGGCAACCGGTACCAATCCTAATACGTCAATATTACTCGGGGTAACAGTAAATGGCGGTGGTAATTGTGTGGTTTTAGCAAGAGCAGAAAGCGCAATCGAGGATTTCCCGGTTGACGGTTCTACTTATGTTGCTAATACTATTTTCGGAGCTGGCTCTGTAGTAGGTTCAGGCTCGGTAGTTTACAAGGGCGCTACAGGCTCGGGTATATTGGTTACCGGCCTGGCACCAAATACTACATATCATTTCAGGGCATTTGCATACACTGGTACTGCAGGCAATGAAAGATATATGAGTTTCCCGGCAGTAGGCAATCCCAAATCGTTTGCCACATCGGGTTCCGGCAGCGATGACGACGTTGTATTCGGCGACAACGATACCTGGGCAACTTCGAAAGTAATTGGTACTAATTCCAGAATACAGGGCACAATTAAAGCTGCCGACGATGTGGACTGGTTTACATTTATGGTGACTAATGCAGCCCCGAATATCAGGGCAAAGCTTTCCAGCCTGCCTGCTAATTATAATATTGAAGTTTACGACCAGAACCAGCGCAGAATCCGCAGGGGTATTAAAACAGGCGCCGACGACGAAGGGCCTGCTATAAATAATTTGCCTCCCGGAACTTATACAGTCAAGATTTCAGGTGTCAGCGGTGCGTTCAACACAACCGACACATATATCCTCGAGATTACGACTAAAGGCGCCGAAATATTCAGCGTAACACCTTAATTGAAATAATATAAAAATTAATAATATATTAAAAGGATTTAGTTATGGTAACAAAAGTCATAAAAAAGGAAAAGCAAAGAAGCTGCTTCTTTTGGGCAAAACTGCTATGGCTTGCTTTGATGGTAGTATTCACAGCAAACGAGGCAGCATCCCAGACATATCAGCTTACTTTGCAGCAGCGCCGAATGGGCGATATGATAGGAGTTGAAATCTGGATTAAGGATGTTACTGCAAACGGTACGGCTCCGGCTCTTGGCAACGCCTCCATCGGCATTATATACAATACGGCTCATCTGCAGCCGGCTTCGCTCGTTGCTACTTCGTCGCTGACGACTGAGTTGCACAACCCCGATCCCACTACCGACTCGGTTAACTTCGATGTCGATATTGCAAGCCCCTATGAAACGATTACATCGCCCTTCATAAGTGCAGGCATCGGCTACAATGCACTGACGGCACAGGCGGTAGTTGCCACTTCCGGTGGTGTAACCCTCAATGCCTTCGTACTCGATGTGAACTTCGAGGCTGGCCAGGGATACGCGGGTTTTGTTCCCTCATCAATAGGTAAAGGCTCGTATATCGGCATGCTGAGGTTTGATATTATCGACCACACAAACCTCGATTGCACCGACCTTACCGGTATTGCATGGAATCCCTACACTTTTGCAGCCGATATTACAATTGAAGATATCAGCGGCAATGATATGGAAGCGCTGACAAATCTTGCCGCTCCTTCCCCGATGACTATCAGAGGTATTACTGTGCTCAACCCCAACGGCCCCAACCAGGCTGTCAACAGGGACCCCTCGCAGGCTTTGGCTTCGCTTGATCCCAACAAGGGTTATCCGGTTTACTTCGAGCGCAGCGGCCTCGAAAACCCCGCCACTTACCTCTACGGCGCAAACAACTATGCTTACAAATTTGAATACAGCCTCGACGGCGGCTCTTCGTGGACAGAATTCGGCAGGGTTGCCGAATCAAATCTGACAGCCGGCGGCATGGCCAATAAAGATTATTACCGCAGCGGCGAGATTGACACTCTGAGCGGAGCCAGCGAGTACTTCGTTACCCGCGGAGACGGCTCGGCCTGGGCTAACGCAGGTGTAAATCCTGTAGGCGCCGACGGTTACAACGGCGTGCTCAGGATTATCTGGAAGAGCAGCGAAAACTTCCAGTACCGCTCCGAGAATGCCAAACTTCAGATTACACAATTGCAGCCCACAGGCGCAGCGGCAAATATCACAGCCAGGTCGGCTTATTCGGATGCATGCCGCTCCGATGCAAGCAACAATACCTTTGTTTTGGGCAGATTGTTCTTTGTGCAGCTCGATGGTACAGGTAATTACTTCAGGACAAAAAATAAATTCAGCAATCCGACCCAGTTAACCGTAGAAGCATGGATTAACCTGAACGGCAATACCGGCACCGGTACCGAACCGGGTATAGTGGCATGCGCCAGCGGCGAATCGTCGCCCGAAGAAGGCACATGGATGCTCTACCTGCACGACGGTAACAGGCCTGCATTCAGGGTTAGGGAAAACGAAGGCAGAGGCCCCGACGGCTATATTGCCAAGCTGATAGCCCCCATGGCCGATACGCTAAGCGTTGTAAGCGATGCAGCACCTATCACCAATTCTCATGGCGATAACTGGACTCATGTTGCTGCTACTGTGCGCAACGGATTGGTTACCCTATATGTCAACGGTGAAATCGTTGCACAGGAACTTAATACCCAATCGGTAAACCCAAGGATTATGACTTCGTCGCTTCCGGTATGGATTGGTGTCAATCCCAATTTTGGTATCGGGGCAGGCGATTATCTCCATGCCGGTATCAAAGAAGTAAAAGTGTGGCGTTATGCTTTGCCGCAGGAAGTGTTGCGCAGCCATGTGGCCGGCGTTTACGACCCCGACGGCACGATTAATCCATTGACCGTTGTCCCGACTGATGAAAGGACATCCCTCGAACTTTATTATACGCTTCAGGGTATTAGGTCCGACGTTGCCGACCAGGCAGAATACCAGTATGCAGCCAATCCGCTGAATTATTATAATTCCCCGGCCCTTGCAGCAACTGCAGTAAACAACCTGATCAATTACAGGCCCGACCGCTCTCATATAAGGCTGACAGCCCCGACAGGCGGCGAAGGTGTGAATAACCTGCTCGACCAGGTATTCGAGGTAAGGTGGGTCGGTTATGGCTTAGGCAAAATCGAGCCCGGCTCGGAAGACCTCCAGATTATGGTTAGCCGCGACGGCGGCAACTCATGGTTCGATGCAATCGACAACCAGGTGCCGACGGCATACCTGCTTGATAACGTTGAAATCGAATCCGGAGAAGCCAACTGGGAACCTTATAATAATATAACAACTTCGGGAGCAGACGACGACCTTCAGGGTGTAGTCCCACTGGACGACAACTGGGCAAAGAATTGCCTTCTGAAAATCAGCGGCACCGAAGCCAGGAACCAGCAGGATATATATGATATATCCGGCCCGTTCTCGGTTGCACCGTATTTTGCGCTAAGCAATACAGGATCGAAAATATATGTGGATGAAGGTAACGAGTTTAACCTAACAGGCAACAACGGATTCCTGGAAGCATGGATTAAACCATACAGGTTCCCCACAGATGAAGAAGCATTCTTCCCGATTATTACCAAGAAATCGGCAGACGGGCAGAATATGCACTATTCGTTCAGGCTGTTGCCTACCGGCAGCCTCCAGTTTGTTGTAAGTTCATCGACAGGCGATGCCCTCAGGACTGCAACAAGCGATGCTATTAACAGGATTGTTAAGCCAAATGTTCGCGATTTCGACTCTACATGGGTGCATGTCGGCGTATGGTTCAACCTTGCCAACCAGTCGCAGGTCATATTCTATGTCGATGGTATTCCACAGACTACGGATGTACAAATGGAACAGCTTGGCACTAATATTACAGTCGATAATTTAAATACTTATACAACATTTATCGGAAGCGAACCGGTTTCGGATTCCGAATCGAGAGTATTTGTGGGCGAGCTTAGAGAAGTTAGGTACTGGAGCGGCAATCCCGGCAACCAGGCCAACACCGGTTCCGACCCGACTCCTATGACTCGGTTCATCCAGGGTGCATCGACTATCCGCTCGAGCGAACTTACTACCGTCGGCGGTGTCGATTATTCTCAGAACCTTGTGGCTGCTTTCCCCTTGAACGGCGGTTCTTTCGTAAATAATGGATTTATGAGGAGCGTGGCTTCGTACCCGTCATCTAACGGTATCGTTGGCCATATCGGCGAAATGGGTTACGCTTATTACAACAACACCAAACCGTTGATTAAACTCGTCGAGCCTAAATACAAGCAGGCTGTGCCAAATACTAAGACAGACCTCAGGGTTCGCTGGGTCGGTTTCGATTACAACAGGAATAACCTGACGACATTCAGGAACGGCAGCGACGGCATAAACCATGCAGACCTTAAATACGGTACTGCCGGCGGCGCCGATATCGACGTGGTTCATTACCAGAACGTCACAAGCCTTGTTTACGACCCATCATATGTTAATGCAATGACTCTGCCCACAGTCAGCTCTACTTACGAGTTCCAGGGCACGACAAACAAATCGCAGTATTCATTGAATCTCGATATGTCGGTTACAGATCCCGATCTTAATGATGACGGTACCTACAATGACTACGGCCCGGTCAAAGCAACATTGACTAACGGCAGGTTGCAGCTAAAAGGCAGGTCAACAATTAACGGCTATACCATTGAATTTGAAAACGGTTCCGACGGCATGATGAACTCATTGCTTAGCGAAAGCCCGCTCTTTAATATCACTCCTCCCAGCAACTTTACCGTCAGGGTGCTTCTCGAAGGTTACCATGCAGGATTGTCTGCCGGCGAAGGTATTAAAAGCAACCTGGGCACCAGCCTTAATGCCAAGGGCCTCAAAATTAAACTATTTACAAACAATGCAAATAACGTAGGTGTTATAGTTGACTCTGCTGAATCGACAGAGCGCTATGCCAATGCAACTACAGCATTCGACCCTGCTAACAGGAATGCCGGCAATAACGACTTTGCCAACGTACCATTTGTATTTACTGAAATTGATGACGGCAGATACTTTGTAGTTGTCGACCACCTGAACCACCTGCCGATTATGTCCAGGTATGCAGCGCCTTTCCAGTATGCCGGCGATGATGCCGTTTCCTGGGATATCGAATCCGGCTGGGACTTCCAGAACTGGGGCGGTACGGCCACTGCAATGACTGAAAGCGATGCTGCCGCCAGCCCGGTTGCATATGGTTCGAAGTATTCAGCTCACGGCTTTTACGAGA
>DAINRZ010000262.1:0-5570 GCA_036741575.1 Kapaibacterium sp. (SeqCode) | reverse complement strand
CAGGGCATTGATCAGGTACATAACCATTTCATCGGGGATTGATTCAATAAGCTTTTTAATTTTACCGTTCGTTTTCGATTCTACCCAATCATTAATTATGCCGGGTGAAAGCGGATTTCCGAAATCCAGGCCGCGGACTTCCGCGTTGAAATACTTTTTATTAATATCGATGAAATTCTGTTCGAATAGCCAGCCTGACCTGTACCAGATAGAATTTGCAAGCCCGAACCTGACATTTTTATCCAGCTTAGTCAGAATATCGTTTATATTCCAGTATGATTGGTTGATCAATTCGTCTGACATCCCACCCAAACCTAATACATCTGTAAAAGCATCGCGAGTTGTGCCCGCAGAGCCGTTGTATGCCATTCCTAATGCCATCGATATGCTGAGGGGCGATATGAACACATTTGCCCCGGGATTGTCCCTGTTGACCGACCTGAAAACATCGAAGCCGAAATCATTGGTGTTCGAAACAACTACTCTGTCGTTTTCGGTTAGGTTTTTCTCCGGGTGTATGTCTGCCGGTTCATCGATACCGCACGATACAATCATTACTACCGCCATCAATACCCCAAAGCACTTCATTGCAATTCTCATAACTTCCTCCGTATTTATTAACTAAAATAACCATATTTGACAAATAAACACGGCAAGCTGCATTAAGACGCAAAAAGAATTAATCGCCAAACGTAATGGCAGAATTCGGCAGCATCTTCTTGATATATTCCACGGCTTTTTCGTCGAACATATTTTTTTCGAGATACAACTGCAGCGGCTTATTATTGAACTTAATAAAAGTAGCCGGCAGGCTTTCGAGTTCGTTGCTCGAAAGGTCGAGGTACACAAGGTTTTGAAGGCTTGCAAGGGATGCCGGAACCGAACCGAGCAAATTTTTGGATATTTCCAGCATTTCCAGCTTTTTCAGGCTTCCAATACTTAAAGGCAGTTTAGTAATTTCGTTTTTCGATAGAATTAATTTGGTGAGGTTCGATAGAAAACCAATGCTGTCGGGCAGGGATTTTAGGTAGTTATCGCTAATCTCGAGTAAACGCAGGCTTTTCAGCCGGGTGACAACAACAGGAAAAGTATCGAACTGGTTGAACGAGAGTTTCAGCTCTTCGAGCTGCTGCAGCATTCCAAATTCCTGGGGCAGCCTTTTCAGGTTGTTGGCAGAGAAATCTATAACCTTAACCGAACCTAAGTAGCCGATGTCGGGAGGCAGCGAGTCGATGTTGCAATTCTTCATTATCAGGGTGTGCAGGCGGGGCAATTTTGCCAGAGCAACAAAAGTTTCGGTCAAATAAAGCCCCGGATTGCTGCTTATGTCGATTGTACGTACGTTGACATAGGCCTCAATGTTTTCGGGCAGGGCTTCCAGTTCTTTATTGGCAAGTATAAGTATTGTATCGGGCTTTTGCGATGATGTATCTTCGGCAATGCCGAGCGTATCTTTTGCAGGTTTGCCGCTTTTGCCGGATTCGCCGCCTCCGCCGCAAGATACAAGTATTGCTAATGTGAAAAGAAGCATTACCGGATATGCTTTCATTATAATTCCTTATTTTTGATTTAAAAAATTAAAACGTAAAATTATAAATCTTTGATTATTTATCAAACAAAGAATTTAATAATGAGAAATAAATAATCCGTAATGATAAAACATGATAAAGCACTATTGCCTGCCCTGAGCGCCGTCCTGCTGTGGTCCACCGTGGCTACTGCGTTCAAAATAGCACTTCGGCATACCGATTACATGAACCTGCTGTTCTATTCATCGCTCACATCTGCCGCAGCGCTGTTTATCATACTTATTGCAAACGGAAAAATCGGTATGTTGAAAGCAATGCCGCGCAGGGCTGTGATTAAATCTATGCTGTTGGGCGTATTAAATCCTTTTCTGTATTATTTAGTCCTGTTCAGGGCTTATTCCCTGCTAAGGGCTCAGGAAGCATTAGTTTTGAACTATACCTGGGCTGTGATGGTGGTAATATTCTCGGCAGTAATCCTGAAAAGAAAAGTAAAGGCTTTGGGGTACGCTGCTATTCTTATCAGCTTTGCGGGAGTGTTTGTTATCGCAACAAAGGGAAGCCTGGATTTTCGAATAGACGAACCGGCAGGCATGGGCCTGGCATTGGGCAGCTCGGTAATATGGGCGCTTTTCTGGATTTTCAATATTGATAAAGGCACAGATGAAGTCCTAAGGCTGTTCCTGTCATTTTTATCGGGTTTCATACTAATTGCAGGGGTATTGCTGGCAACGGGACGCATGGCCCTTCCGGGCGCCGAAGGAATACTTGCGTCTGTATATATAGGCCTTTTCGAAATGGGCATTACTTTCGTCCTGTGGACAAAAGCCCTGAATACCACCGACAATATTTCGCGAACGGGCAACCTGGTTTACCTTTCGCCTTTCCTGTCGCTTGCATTTATAGCATTTATCCTTGGCGAGAGCTTGCTATTATCTTCTTTTGCCGGACTGGCACTGATTCTTGCAGGAATAATAATCCAGCAAACTGCTAAATAATAACTTTTTTTGGTTTGTATTGAACTTTTTACTTTTTCATTTGTATAAACGTTATATGATTGTTACAATAATCGGAAAAGTACATGAAACATCTGGTATTAATAGCCGCTGTAATATTTTTGCTGCCTTTCCGGCTGCTGATTACAGCCGAAAAGCCTGAGAAAGTTTATTCGATAGTAAAACAGGTGAAGCCTTTCGTTTGGTACGAAACTCAGGCAATATTATGGAAGGAAATATTGGACAGGGAGCCGGGCAATGCAGACGCCTGGCTTAATTTTTATACTGCAAACAGAATGGCTAGATTAGTTGGATTCAAGGAATGGAACGGGTCGAAGAAAGCATACTTCATGGAATTGGATTCTATCGTCGAAAAAATGAAGAGGGCAATACCGGGAACATTCGAGTATTACTATATCCTGGGCTATAATAACGGCAATTGGGACGAGGACGATGTGGGAGCCATAAAAAAAGCATATGAAATAGACCCATCGAGGCCGGAGACCTACGACGACCTTATCGGATTCCACGAAGTGGCAGGCGATAAAACACAGATGGAGGCCATGTGCAGAAAAATGTTCGAATCAAACGAGATCTCCGAAGGAGTTTACAACTGGAATTATAACGTGCTGATGTCACTCGATAAAAATGCTGTTGTTATTACTAACGGCGACAACGACACTTACCCGGTATGGGTGCTGCAAATGGCAAAAAACATAAGGCCGGATGTCAGGCTGCTGAATATAAGCCTGCTGACAATGGAAAAATACAGGGACAAAGTATTTAAAGAACTCGATTTAAAACCGTTCAGGTTAGACACTTCGAAATTACTTAAAGAAACCGATTATTTCATCTCCACAGGAAGCCAGATAATCAGCCATCTGGTTGAAAATTCCGCAAAGAGGCCTGTTTACTTTTCGATGACTCTCAATCCAGAGTTTTATAAAAATTACAAAAATGATATTTATATGGTTGGGCTGGCATTTAAATTCAGCAAAGAAAAATTCGACAATATTGCGCTGATGAGGAATAATTTCGAAAATAATTTCATGCTGGATTACCTGAAGGAAACATTTACCGAAGATATTAGCAAATCGGTGGCCATTCAGTTGAATATGAATTATATCCCCCTATTCCTTAAGCTGTACGAACATTACAACATGTCCGGTGAAAAATCAAAAGCAGAAAAATTGAAAGCTATAATTACCAAAATAGCATCCGAAAACGGAAAAGATGGCGATGTGAAAAGCTGGCTGGAAAACAACAAAGACTAAGCAAACCAAATGAAATTATTCGGCAGAAATTATAGTAGTAATACCGATGAAGAACTTGCTGCAATGGTACGGAAAGGCGATGAAAAAGCATTCCGCAACTTGTACGGCAGATATTCCCGCAAATTGCTGAATTTTATTGCAGGGATGACCAACGACCCGGACAAAGCACAAGACCTGCTTCAGGACGTTTTCATGAAATTTATCGAAAAGCCGGAGCTCTTTAACGCACAGTGGAAGTTTTCCACCTGGATTTATAAAATTGCAATAAACCTTTGCAGGAACGAATACAAAAGAAGCGCCAAATTCCTGCCGTTCGACGAAGAAGAACTGCTGCCGGGCGCCACAGGAGCCGATTCAATGTTCGATAACGCGGAATTCTACAGGCTTCGCGAAAGTGAATTAATGATTATGGATACAAACCATCGGTCGGTTTTTATACTAAGGTACAAAGAAGGCCTGCCTATCAGGGAGATTGCCGAAATATCAGGGTGCCCCGAAGGGACGGTCAAATCGAGGCTGTTCCACACCCATAAAATCCTGTCGAAAAAACTTTATATGTTTAATCCAAAAGAGAGTATATAAATGAAAGAAATTACGGCAAACATATCCGAAGAAATAGAGAGCATGATGTTCGCTAAGGATTTCAGCGAGCTGAACGACTACGAAAAGCATACAGTATCGGAATTAATGAGCGAGTGCGAGTATGCCCGCCTGAGGGCAATAATACGCTCCACCCGCAGGTATTATGCCGGCAAACCGGAAATAGGCCCTGCCCGGGAAATCGGCGGCAGCCTGATTAAGGAATTCAGGAAAAAACATAAGAAAATCAAAGCGGCCAATGGATTTATCGCTCTGATGGGCTATCCCGTGCCTGCTTACCGGGCTGCAGCCGCCATGGTGGCCGTTATTGCCGCATTGCTGTATTTCGGCAAAGGCACCGAAACAGATAATGTATTTACCAATCCCAACGACACTGTATATGTTACAAACACAATACCAGTCCCAGATACCATTTATATGACAAAAGAAATAATAAAGACGGCCGGCAGGAATCAAAACGGCCCGCAGCGCCAGGATATACTCCTTGCAGATACAGCTATGCCGGCGCCCGATTTTTACGGCAGCAATACCGCAAGTGTTGTAGAGGCAGTACGCACCCAAAAGTACGGTACTGCATTTTCCGATGATGAAAAATACATGAAATTCCTTACGATTGCAAATTAAACTATTGTTTCATATGACACAGAACTCTGGCATTGAACCGAAAAAGACGGCCTTGTTGCAGTACTGATAAATCATCTTAACCAATATAATTTAATAGGTTCTATATCATTTTGTATGGGTAAATCGAAGATTATCTGATCGTAGAATATCATTTGAAATTCTGGAAGATTTCATACACACCCCGGCTGCTTGAGTAGTCACCCCCTTTTTTGTAAGGATTAAATACCGGAGATATAAGCCAACACAATCAAGAGCGAGTTTGGAAGTGTGTTAAATACTGATTATTCCATTAAATTACTTTATTTGTTTATATATAATTTCACAAAATGTTTACTGTATTAATTTTTAATCCATACCGTTTGACATGGAAGTAATAAAATGAAGAAATTATATATCGTCATAGGGATAGTTGCGCTTATTTGCAGCTTGAATGCACAAAACCAAATAGGCGGAATCCGGCTCGCACCCCCCCCTACCTTCAAAATCAATCCTTCGATATAATTTACAAAGGCTTGATTTCGGGGAGTGGTAAAATTTTATTGAGATTATGG
>DAINRZ010000261.1:0-5603 GCA_036741575.1 Kapaibacterium sp. (SeqCode) | reverse complement strand
GCCAACCACGTATCGGTCTGTATAGACTGCCACAGCACCCGCGACTGGAGTTTTTATTCAGGCCCCATAGCTTCCGGAACTGAAGGCAAGGGCGGAGAAAAGTTCGATAAAGAAACTGCCGGAGTGCCGGGCACAATTTTTGCCCCAAATATCACGCCTGCAAACCTTGGCAAATGGACTGACGGAGAAATATACAGGGCGATTACTTCGGGCGTAAACAAAGACGGGGATGCACTATTCCCAATAATGCCCTACCCTGCCTATTCTAAAATGGACCCCGAAGACGTAAAAGCAATCATTGCTTACATTAGGACCATGCATCCCATAGAGGGCGAATATCCCAGGCATGACCTGAATTTTCCGCTAAATCTAATTGTCAGGACAATTCCCGGCGATCCACAACCTATGAAAATACCGGCTAAAGAAGACGTAATTAATTACGGTAAATACATTACTACTATAGCAGCCTGCGGCGACTGCCACACGCCTGCTGAAAAAGGCACGCCGATAGAAGGAATGGAATTTGCAGGAGGATTTGAATTCAAAGCTGCAATCGGGACAATCCGATCGGCAAATATTACGCCTGATAAACAAACCGGGATTGGTTCCTGGACAGAGGATATGTTCGTTGCCCGTTTCAAAGCATACCAGAACCAGGAAACAGGCGCTCATAAATGGATGCCGGGCACTCCCCAGACAGTAATGCCCTGGACAATGTATGCCGGAATGGAAGATTATGACTTAAGGGCAATATATAAATACCTTCTGACTTTGAAACCTGTAAACCATCCGGTAAACAAGTTCAGCGCTGCCAAAGCGGCAATGTAATTTACTTTTTTTGACTATTAAAATTTAAAAATTTGGTCTCAGTTTCTGTTTCAATATCGATCGGCGTACCCCTTTTTAATAAATTTGTGCAAACATTTTCTTTTTGGGATTCTGAGAGCTGTTGCCCAAACCTGAATTTTGCCGAGACTTCTGTAAGGGGCATTCTTAGTATTGCAGTTTTCCCAAGCACCATATCGTCAAAGAGGTTTTCGGCTGTCAGCTCTGATTCCGGCTGAAACCTTTTAGCCAAAAGTAACAAGGCATTCTTTTTTGTAGCTTTATCTTTAACTATTTCAATTTCACCCTTGATAATTATTGACTTGTAAAACTGATCGATGGATTTTTCGTTCTCCCCAATGAAGTATGAAGGAATCACCGAATACTCCTTATAAATTGAAAAGACGGCATTCGGATCTTTTTTTATTATCCTGATTTTTGCCGAAGCCGAAAATGTATGCATATAAATATAGTCCCCATCGAGGACATAATTTAGCGGAAAAACCTCGGGGAAGCGGTTAGCTTTATCGTAAAGTGCAAGCGATCCTACAGCCTGTGAATCAATAAAATCACGAATTAAAACATTGTCGAAAATTTCAAATTCTTTTCTGCGCATTGTAATAAGCTAAATTGTGTAAATATTTGAAAATGCTTGATAAAAACAATTCAAAACTATAATAAATTTTAGATTATAAAAAGTATTTTCTTTTGAATAATCATATTAATAAAGCATAACATAATTAAATTTGAATTTTGGACATAATCCAGGTGACAGAAGTAAAACTTTTAGACCTTACTAATTATTCTTATATCTGTAGAGTGTCCTGGTGCTTTCCAAAACATCCAAAGTACTCATCATTCTTTTGAAAAAGTCGATTTCGTTGAATCCGTTTTCGTCAGGGATTTTATTCCCCACTTGAATCCTGAGCATCAGAATAACAGGATTAATCAGTTTAATCCTCTGGTAATCCTTGCTCGACGGCTGGCTGGCAAAACCAAAATCCGTCAGGAATAACTCTATTGGTTTAGATGCCACAAGCCTTACGGCATCATTATAATCGATTGCTACATTAACAAAATACCCTTTCGATAAAAGGTATTCCTTTATATATTCAAGGTTGTATGTGTTTTCATACAACAAAAGAACCTGATTCCTGTACATATCTCCCTCCAAAAAACTCTTCTCTTTTTTCTTAGCAAAAATCATACCCCGATTCTCCGAAATACATCATTTTCAATAATTTATTCATTCTTACATATATATATACGTATTATCGGCAGGATTGTTCGAAAGATAAAGTAATAACTGAAGGTATTTGTATAATAACTATTTATAATTAAAGCAATTATGTCAGGTTTTACTGACAATGTTTGGAATTTCGGCTAAAAGAAATCTTTTCTCTTTGAAAATAACCTGCTTTTGAATAGTTTAGAATAAATGTCTGGAAGTAAAAGCTATGAAATTAAGCATCGGAAATAATATAATTAAAAATACTGGCCGTAGGGATTTTATTAAATTCAGCGCTTCGTCGCTGGCGGTTCTGCCATTTTTGAGTTACGCAGAGAATGAGCCTGAGGCCGGATTAGGGAAGTGGTCTAAAGAAGCTAAATATTATTCCGAAGCGAAGGGTGTCATATATTGCGAACTCTGCCCTGTTGACTGTATGATTCGGGAAGGCAAGACTGGTGATTGCCGTACCAGAAAGGTTTCTGGTGGTAAACTTTATTCCATTGCTTATGGAAACCCTTGTTCCGTTCATGCCGACCCGATAGAAAAGAAGCCGTTGTATCACTTTCTGCCTGCAACAACAGCTTTCTCTTTTTCTACAGCCGGATGTAATTTCGTTTGCCTGAATTGCCAGAATTGGGAAATTTCCCAGGCAAAGCCAACAGACCTGAAGCATTATGACCTGATGCCCGGCAAAGCTGTAGATATGTGCCTTAGAAATAATTGTAAATCTATTGCTTACACATATACCGAGCCGACTGTGTTTTATGAATATATGCTCGATACTGCTGTCCTGGCAAAAGAAAAGGGCATTAAAAACCTGATGATCACAAATGGGTACATTCATAAAAAACCGCTAAAGGAATTGGCAGGTTACCTCGATGCCGCAAATGTCGACCTGAAGAGTTTCGACAATGATATTTATAAGAAATTGAACAGAGGCACGCTTCAGCCTGTGCTCGATACTCTGCTGTTAATGCAGGAGCACAAAGTCTGGCTGGAGATTACAAACCTGGTAATTCCCGGATGGACCGACGATATGAAAATGATTCAGAACATGTGCAAGTGGCTTGTAAAAAATAAATTAGATACGCAGCCCCTGCATTTCTCAAGGTTCCATCCGGCATATAAGCTGGATAATATTGCATTTACTCCAGACGAAACGCTGGCTAAAGCCAGGGAAATTGCGACAGGGGAAGGGATGAAATATGTTTATATCGGCAATTTGCCCGATACAAAAGGCGACAGTACATATTGCCCCAAATGCCGGTTCGAGATAATTGAGCGGACTAAATTCGAAGTTGCTTCTAATAAAATAAGCAACGGCGCATGCCCAGGATGCGGAGAAAAAATTAACGGCGTATGGAAATAAATTCAAGAGAATTGTAAGTTTTCAGTGGATGGTGGATTGCTAACGGCTAAGTATTCCTGATAATTCACGGAATCCTTTCTGCGAAGCATTCAGCTTCGAGGATTTTTTTGAATCTCCTTCTGCCTCGAAAACATAAGTTTTGCCTTGTATTGTAATGGAAACAGTGCAATAGAACACCGGTTTGTGCTGCATACCTGATTGCCTGAATTCAAATATTGGCAGCGGTATGTCCTTTTGGGTGCATAATTCCAGGAGCATACTAATATGGTTTTTGCTGTTATCGATACATTTCACTTCTTTTTCGGGCTGATTGCCTGCCTCTAATGTTAATTTTTCAAGAATCCTTTGGGCGGCAGCCTGCTTAGCTGACTTTTTATTGGAAGAGTTCCCTGTTTCGATATAGGTTTTTGCAGGTGTAACCAGTTTGCAGCGGCAAACAAAACCAGGCTTTTCTGGCATACCGGTTGCGAAAAACTCAAACTCAGGCTCGTTCCAGCCTTTATTTGCATAATACATTTCGTGAAGCCTTCCAATATAATTTATTTCGGGTATGCCCGAGCCACCGGTTGTTTCGATGGGCTTCATATCATTGATATTAACTATTGGAACATTTAAGCTTTTTACCGCTGGCCTATCAGAATGATTCAAAGAATTTGCAGAACTGCCGTAAGCGAGATCTGCCGGAAGATTTTCAGAACGTGCCGCATTAACTGATAATTCCGCTTTCGCCAGATTATCGGCTATTTCGCGGGTAACGGGAATATTAAGCACTACAAACATGAAATGGAAAATTGACTGCCATATTGCTTCTTTCTTTTTCAGGCCAAAAGAATATTCCCTTATATCAACTACCCTGCCATCAACCTGGCCGCGTGTACGAGCCAGAAAACATCCTTCGAGCATCTTAATTTCGGTTTCGAAACCGGACACCATGTCTTTTTGCTTAAGGATATTGACCACCTGGACACAAGTATCCAAAGACTTGCCCATTGCAACAAGTACACTTTTTTTGAAGTCAATCCAGTCTTTACTGTTAAAGTTATTCCTGAATAAAGCATAAAATATAGACAGGATACTGGCAGTGCCATCTTCCATTTTTTTTATCATCGGCCCGGCCAGCGTCCGGGGGATATGTGGCTGCTTTGCTGCTGTCTTAATTAGAAACTCGAATTCGCTAATACTCAGCCCCATTATTGCTTCTTCGCGATAAGAATCAAGTTTTTCTTCGGCTTTCAATTCGGCTGCCTCCTTTAGATGCTGAGCCCGTTCGTCTTTTCGACGGGCAATTTTTTCGTTGATATAGCAGGCCATATTGTTTAAATCATTAAAACCAAATGTGGGATTCTTACCCTCGATATGTGATTTCAGGATGAAATGGTTAATCATATCGGCAGCTCTTCTTATGGGGGAAGTGATATGGACGAAAGCAGGCAGGTTCAGGCCGTAATGCCCTTTAAGATACGGGCTGTATTCAGCCCTGCCAAACCACAGCGCCATTCGTTTTTGCAAAGGGCCCACAAGTGACGGGAATTCTTTGGCAGCCTGTACCTGCCCGATAATCTCATTCCTATCGGGTGCATTCAGGCTTGCGGTGTGGTTCCTGAAAAGCGCACTAACACCTTTTTCTGCCATAAACATGGCAGCAACCGAGTTGACGAGGATCATAAATTCCTGGACTACGATATACCCTAAGTTTAATTTATCATCTGCCAGTGAAATTAAAATGCCTTCTTCGTTAGTATAAATACCCCTGGAAATATCAAATAGCGCTATAGCCCCGTTGTTTTTCCTCGATTCCAAAAGGAGCAGCGCAAAATCTGCCATTTCTTTAAACGCCTTGTAATCGGGATCGCTTTTTTTATTCTTCAGGATGTCGTCAAATTCGGGATAACTAAGTTGCCGTCTGTTTTCGAATGTTTTCTCGGTAATACTTGTGTTGACGACAGTGCCGTTATATAATAGTTCAATTTCAAAGCAGATAACCGGTTTTTGCTTTCCTGGCAGCAGGCTTAGCAAATCTTCCGAAATAAAACCGGGGAGCATCGGCCTGGTGTAATTAGCCCTGTAAATACTCTCTAACCTTTTCATCGCCCTGTTGTACAAAAAGGAATACGGCTCGATAACCGAAGTTGTATCTGAAATAAAAACTTTCAATAAAATCCTGTCGCCAAGGTTTTT
>DAINRZ010000260.1:0-5630 GCA_036741575.1 Kapaibacterium sp. (SeqCode) | reverse complement strand
CCCAAAAGTTTTTTCCAGTCAAGGGAGCCAGTTAGTTTATAAATATTAATCGTATTTGTGTTATTGTTTAGAAAAGATTTCATATTCCAAATTCTAGCTTGGTTATCGAAAACCGGAATATCAAATCCATCATTGAAATCAATATTTTGCCTATCAAGCAATTCCTCAATTAATGTATCAAAATTCAAAGTGAATATATTTACTTCAGAGTACTTTTTATCCTTTAAAATATCCTTTATTGGTTTTTCTTTCATTTTTCTACCATTTGACTGCAATCGATATCTTATTATATCTTCTATCAATTTAGTACAATCATCAAATTTTTCTATTTTTACATTAATAAAATTATTTTTCAAGTATTCAATAGTAGGGTAAAGAAGCAAATTGAAATCTTGATTCAATTCATAACTAATTATTTGATTTATTGCTTCAAAAATATCCTCATATGTTGGGTCAGTTGATCTTTTTGAAAAATTACGTAATATAGAATTAATATCATTTATAAGTTTTCCAATTAGATCAACATCTATATCTACTTTTCCTTCAAATCCTTCCCTTTTTGGTAAATATTTAAATTCTAATCCCATTTCAGTATACCAGTCTTGATACTTATTCAAAATTTCATCAGTTAAATCCCAAGTACCTGGCATATCAGCATGAAGTGAAACACCTGCACCTAAAAGTAAATTTATACTGTCAATCATAGTCTTAAAAAAATTTAGATAGAGTTATAAAACAAATCACATTTTTTGTCTTTCTAACTTAATAAATTCACTAATTTATAAATAATGAAAATTTTAATTTCTTAAATATGAAAACAGAAATTTCGATCCTTCTTAGTAGCTGCTTAAGTATTGATATATTCAGCTCTGATAGAATTTATAATATTTTATACTAGTACTTTAAATACCTTTCAACAAAGCATCAGTTTGCTTTAACTATCCCTCTGATAGCCACGCCCGGGCGCCTTGATTGTAATCTGAACAATTATTTACGGGATTCGAAGAAAGAAGGCTATCTCATTTCCAAATAATAAATACTTATAATAAGTTTACTGTTTTCGCAAATTCAGGGAATGATTATGTCGTCTTGCTGTTCCCCTTCTTTCGTCAGCTCTATCGGCAGCTTGATTTTCTCGGGGAATATAGCTTTAAATTCAGCCTGGCTCTTCTTGGTAATGCGTTCCTGCTCGCTCAGCGGGAAAGCGCTCGTCAGCTTGGCGCGGATAACAGATGGGCTTTCGCCGAGCTGCACGGAATACACGCCGTCGAGCATCACCTGCATAAGCTGGATTTCCTCGGAGTGCAGGGTGCGCAGCTTATCGCCGATGGGCAGCCAGACAATGTTTGCCATAAGAATTCCCCACATGGTAGCGATAAAAGCAGAAGCTATGTGGTGAATAAGAGTGTTGGGGTCGTCGCCGGCGGCTGCCAGCGTGGCAATAAGGCCCATTACCGTGCCGATGATACCCATCGTGGGTGAATATCCGCCCATCTTCACGAAAAAATTGATGTTGGCATTGTGGCGCTCGGTAATGTATGCCATCTCCGATTCGACTATCTTTTGCAGAGTATCAGGGTCGGCGCCGTCTATGCAAATCTGGAAGAGCTTTTTCAGGAACGGGTGCTCCACCTCGTCGAGTTTCTTTTCTACTGCTAGTATGCCTTCGCGCCTGGCAAGCCCCGAAAATATAACTATTTGGTTTACTAACTTTTCTTTGTCATATTTTTTAGGAAAAAAGGAAATCCATATTAGCTGGGGCATCCTGGCTACCTGGTTAATAGATGTGCCCGCCATACCTGCTGCCAGTGTGCCGCCGAATACGATAAGCATTGCAGGAAGCATAAACAAAGTGTCTATCGAGCCGCCTTCCCACAGGAAAGCGCCGAATATCGACACAAGTCCTATAATAATTCCTATTAATGTGCTTAACTTCATATTGTAAAAATAGCAGTCTTAGCCGAGAAAATCAAGCAAAGAAAGCCTTGCCAGGTTTCCGCCTATCTGGAGAGAGTACTGAAGCGCATTGTCTTCGCGGGCCAGGTTGAGCGTAGCTTTGGCATAATCGGTATCCTCGTCGATGGAGCGGAATTCCCTGAGCCTGATGTTTTCGAAGTCAATTTGGTCTTTTAGAGCTGTCAGCCTGTTTATACGCGAGCCGTTAATAGCCGCAATATTATTGACCTGCTCCTCCTGCCTGGATATTTGCTTCTGTATTTCATTTACCCTGCCCATGTCGTCGCGCGTAAAGCCGTCGGCAGAGGTGCGCATTGTACCGTCGGGATTATATGTAAGCAGGTTGTAGAGGCCGATGATCGGTGAAAATACCTCGTCCCCCGCACCGCCAAAAACTTCCGAGGCTTTAACGTTCACAAGCTCGGTGGATGTATCGTCTTTGTTGATATACCTGTCCTTGTTGTTCCCTTTGAATACAACCCGCAGGCCGGAGGGATTTGCAGCCGTAGCCGCCTCCTGCACCAGTTCGAAGGGCTGGGTATTAGTTGCCGGTGGTGTTGGTATTATAGCGTCGCCATTGGTAATAGTGCCGGCAAAGACAAATCTCCCGTTGAAATCTACATTAGAGTCTTTGATAATATCTTCGAGCAACCCTTTTACATATACCCCAAGAGTAGGCAGGTTCGATGAATTGCCGGTAAGAGTAGATTCAATGGCAAGCTGGCGTATATTCTCCATCTTTTCGTATATAGCATCGAGTTCCTCGCCAACGACAGCCATTTCGCCGATAGCGTTGTCGATATTGGATTTATAGGCCTCGTTCCTGTCGATTTTCGTAGTCAGCTGCTTTACTTTTACTAATCCCACGGGATTATCGGCCAGCGTATTAATCTCCTTGGCAGTAGTGAGTTTGACTTCCTGTTTCAGCTTCCTCGACTGAATGTCTTCGAGGTTTCTTTCGTAAGTCCTGTAAAGTAGGTTGTTTGATACTCTCATTCAGTACGCTCCCAAATTAAGTGCCGAGATTAACAAGCGTAGCAAGCATTTCATTGGTAACGTTGATAACCCTCGACGATGCCTCGAATGCCCTCTGGAACTTGATTAGGTTGACCGCTTCTTCGTCGAGGTTAACGCCGATTACCGATTCCCTCTGCTTCAAAAGCTGGTCGCTCACTAATTTTGACGATTCGAGCCCATAATTAGCCTCGCTTGCAAGAGAGCCAAGCTTCCCGATGAATCCTGTATAATACTCCGATGGCGTATATCCGTTTAGGAAATCGGTATCGAGAGCCAGCCTGCCGATATCGAGTGCGAGTTCATTGTTGCCGGGTTCATTAGGCGAATCGGAAATAGGTATATCCCTGGGCCTGTTCAATACATCCGGAGAAATTTCAATAGTTGCGGCAGTCACCGGGCCTACCGAAGGCTCGAAAAAGGTTCTGCCAGGGGGCAGAGCTCCCGTATCATCGAGTCCGTAACCGTCTATTGTAATTGCATTAACCTTTTGGGTAAGCGCCTGTGCAAAGTCGTCAATCTGTCCGAATATGGAGAATCCGCCGCTGGAGTCATTCGAATCGAGCGTAGTATTAAAATGTTTAAGCAGGCTCGATATCTCGCCGCTGTTTGGAAGTACTACTGATAGGGCGTTGCCTTTAGAATCGAGTTTCGCAATCTGCATTGTCTTTTCGCCGGTGGCTGCATCGATACTTTCGACTGCCTTCAGTTCCGAAGGAATACCGTCTGTGATTATGCTGATACCATTGATATAAACGTTAACCTCCCCGTTATCGACGGGATGGACCGTCACTCCTACAATTTTGGTCAGGCCTTCGATTAGCGCTTCACGCTTATCGACAAGAGTTTGTGCTTCATTGCCGGCAATACTCTTTGAGCCTGCTATTTTGCGGTTCAGGTCGGATATCTGCTTTATAATTGAATTAGCTTCATCGATATTGGATTGAATATTGCTCCCCGTTTCGACCCTCATGCTCTGCAGGTGCTCGGAAACAGTATGAAACCTGTCCACAAGGGTGCCTGCTATAGTCAAAACATTCTGCCTAAGCCCAAGGTCTTCGGGCTTAGTGGATAATGCCTCGAAAGAAGAGAAAAATTTCGCAGTCAGTTCATTCAGGCCGTTGTCCGAGGGCTCGGCAAGTATTGCTTCAATCCTGCCGAACATCTGTTCATCGATTTCGTAACCCGATTGCTTCGCAAGAGAAGTGCGTACTTCTTTATCGACGTATTCTTCGCGGAAGGTGCGCAGTTTCTCGGATAAAACACCAGTGCCGATAAAACCGGAGTTAGTATATAATGGGTTCGATTCGGCAAATGTTGCCTGCCTGCGAGAATACCCGGGTGTATTGACATTAGCAATGTTATTGCTGGTAACGTCAATCCCGAAACGGTTGGCCAGCAGGCCTTTTTTTGCTATTTCCAATGAACTGAAATTCGCCATATCTTAATCCTGTAAAAAAAATTAAACCTGTGCAACCGTCAAGACGCTTCCAAATTCACTCCGGAAGCATTTATTCGGTGATTGATACTTATTCCCATACGGCTGCACAAGTTACTCCTTTGTTGTTTTATACTGCCAGGAAAGGGTAGCCGTTGGTTATCAGCCTGGAAACAGTCCTTACCTTTTCGATTAAATCCTCAGTTTCGTTATACTTCAATTCGTCGGCAAGCTTAAGGTAATCCTTTATTTCACCGAGCTTTACGTTAGCCTTGATAACGTTTCTCAGGTTGCTCTCTTCGCCGGTTAATGTTTTCTCGATTATTCCTGGGAATTCATCCAGCGACTTAATCAGCCTCAGCTTCAATTCGTAGATTTTTTCGTCGGGAATGGCATCGGAAAATCTACTGACAGATTCAATCATTTCGGTTGCCTGTTTCCTGATTATACTAATATAAGCGGCATCCATTTCCATCTTTCAAACATCCTTGTATTATATTTTAATATTGCATACCTGGTTCGTACCGTTGGTCAGCACTCCAAGGGCTTCTTTCACATAGTTTCTGGCTCTGTAGGCCAGGGTACGGTTTAGTTTGTTTACTGTATTCAATCTGAAAATCAGCTCTTTAATGTTATCTTTTATTTTTAGCAATGCAGTTTTTTGGTCCTGGTCGAGTGCATTAGCTATCGTGGATAACTTTAGCCTGAGCGCATCTTTGCGGCTAAGGTTGAAGGTGGTGATAAGCAGCCTTATCCTGTATTCCTCTGCCGATTCAACCGATCGGGCAATTTCTTCCTGCATTGCCGTGACCTTCTCCAAATCGGCAGCATTGAAGCTAATGAGTGCCTTCTGTTGTTTTTCGGCAAGGGCAACGAGCTGCGCCAGCAGTTGCTGTTCGTGCTTCAGGTATGTAAAAAGTTTTGTCAGCATCATAGAATCCGTTCTATTTCTCGTAAAATTCATTTATATTAAATGCCGATTTATAATACTTAGTCTTATCATATAGAATATCGATAATTTCATCGATTTTATTTAGGTATTTTGTATAATCGACATTAATCAGCCTGCTTTTATTCAAAAGCCTCAGGAAATACCTGCCTTCCAGCGCTTCCTGCGATGCAAAAAAGAGGTTCTTAAGAACAACGGAAGTATCTTCCGTTAAGCTTGTATCCTCGATAATATTATCCAGGTTACGTGCATTCTCGAGTAACTGTTTCGAGA
>DAINRZ010000259.1:0-5651 GCA_036741575.1 Kapaibacterium sp. (SeqCode) | reverse complement strand
CATTTTAGTTTGACTGAAAGTAACGATAAGGCCTGGGACGGTTTGCTTAGAAACTGCCTTGAAAAGGCTGCTGTCGATTCTACCGAAGATGATTTCCTGGAAACCTTAGGCCTGCTAACTACCATTGCCCAAGACCCTCAATCGCGTTTCTGGCTGACGGGCAGGGAGTACAAATATGCTTTACCTTTTCTGCTGAAGTGGATAGAAAATAAACTTTATATTTCAACTATTGCCGTGGGCAAGGCCAAATCACTTAAATCCGGAACTGAAATCCTTGAAATAAATGGCAGGCCGGCAATCCAATATTACAATGAAAAAAGCAGGTTTTTATCCGGCAGCGAGGACTGGAAAAAAATAAGGATTGCGGCACTATTAAGGGCAGGCGACGCTGGAGAGCAGATTAAACTAAAATATAAACTACCTGACAATACGTTAGGGGAAGGCAATTTTGTTAAGGACATAAGTATAGAAGATCTTAGCGAACCCAGGCCCGATATGGTATCTTTTTTCGATCCTACAGGCAAGCTTGGCGACAGCCTGCCGGGCGGCTATTATTATATCGACCTGACAAGAGTTACCGAAGAAGAAATTGAAAAAGGGGCAGAGGAACTATCGTTTGCTGACGGAATTGTTTTCGACCTTAGGGGCATTGCCAATGTATCTTATACAATTTTGGGATACTTAACAAAAGACACTCTCGAAACATTCGAATGGTGCCTGCCCGTTTTTACAAATCCGGGAAATGAATTTGTATCATACAGGGCCGAATACAGGCGAATAATACCTAAGCCAATACAACTTAAGCAAAAGGTAATTTTCTTATGTGATGAAAAGACAATTGGGAACTCCGAGGCAATACTCAACTTAGTAAAAATATATAAATTGGGGCAAATTGCAGGTAAAAATTCCGGCGGCTCTCCTGGAATTACATCTGCATTTATCCTGCCCGGAGGCATAAGTTTCTCGTTAAAAGAAATAAAAATAAGAGACAGGAAAAGCAAGCAATTCGTTGCCATGCCGATTATTCCCGATTTTACTATAAATCCAGGCCCGGATAGCCTAATCAATTATGAAGCCGATATAGTAAAAAGAGCTTTCGATTTATTTAATAGATAGACACAAATTACTTTTTTGTTTTCTTACAATCCAGACATCCTGAGGGGTACTTCCATCAACCGGTTTGGGCACAATATGCTCTAATATATCGCAGCCTGCAAACAGCGACTGCATAAATTCAACCGGATGAAATGCGGAATAAGTCCTGTGGCCTTCCTTTACTTTGTCGCGGACAACAATCAGGCCATTGTCATATGTTTCTGCCTCGGCAGGAGTAAGCTTTTTCCTGAAGTTGCTGCCCTGTGATGTCAATAAAAGAATGCCTCCTGGCTCAAGGATTCTCAAAAGTTCTCTAAGCCATTGGTAATGTTTTGCTTCCGACAGATGGGTAATAATTGAGAGTCCATAAATAGCTCCAAAGAAATTATCTGGATATGGAAGCTCTGCGTTTGCGGCATTATGGTTGAATTCAATGCCCAAAAGAGATGCGCTGCACCATTCAATGGATTTTTTATTGTAATCTGTACCATATATATGCGCGGCTATACCCAGCAAAGCAGGCAAATGCCTCACTATCCTGCCCGGCCCGCAACCCCAGTCAAGTATATTTTTATTTTCGAGAGCCACATGCTTGGCTAACAGGCCCACTATCCATTCTGCTGTTTCTTTGCCGCCATAAAAATATTGGTTGTAATCGAGCCTGAAAGATTCATACATAAGATAATCGGGAGGCAGTATAATGCCTGGATTTTCTACCGCAAACCTTTTATTTCCTGCTCTATTTTTGACTTTCGACAATATAAACCTCAAATAGTCGGCAGGGTATAATAACCTGAATTTTCTCAGGATGTTCGACCAGATTCCCTTATTCATAAAATAATTACCTTCAAATTCTATTAACTATAAAGTATAAAATTATGTAAATTAATTACTGATTCGTAAATAAACCAATAATAATCTTTCATCAAGTTGTCCGTAATCCTTAATTTTGAATTTTGTTGAATGTGCAGAATTAGTAATGAAAATATCTTGTATCCAGTTTAGCCCTGTTTTTGGGGATAAATTATCGAATTCGGAATTTATTATGAATTATATCGGTAGTTCCCTGAGCGATATTATTGTTTTCCCCGAACTATGCCTTACCGGATATTTTTTTGCGGATAAAAACGAATCGGCACACTACTCTGAAGATTTTTCAGGCGAATTGATGGCTGCTTTTGCCGAATCTGCAGTTAAAGCAAATAAAATCATAGCCGTTGGCTTCCCTGAAAATTATGCAGGCAGTATATATAATTCTGCAGCTTTGTTTTTTCCTGATAGTAATTATAACAGGGTTTACCGAAAAACGCACCTTTTTTATAAAGAAAGGTTTTGTTTCGAGCCAGGTAATACAGGATTTTTTGTAGTCGATTACATACCCTGGGATATAAAAATCGGCACAATGATTTGTTACGACTGGCGTTTCCCCGAAGCAGCGCGCACTCTTGCACTTATTGGCGCCGATCTTATAATCTGCCCTTCTAATCTCGTAACTAAAGTATGGCACAAGGTAATGCCCGCCCGTGCACTCGAGAATAAAGTTTACCTTGCAGTGGCTAACCGCTGCGGTACCGAATCGAGGAACGGTGAAATCCTTGAGTTCAACGGCGGATCGGCAATTTATCATTACAACGGCGAGGTAATGGCGCTGGCTGGAGCTGCCACCCAGGAAGAAATATGGGCTGAGATAAATCAGGCAGAAACAAGAAAAAAGTCTTTTAATGATTTCAATGATATATTTGCAGACAGGATAACGGATTTTTATCAACAAATAACTAATAGCAAAAAATAATATGTTCTCATCTGTTAAAAAAATTCATTTTGTGGGCATTGGCGGCATTGGAATGAGCGCTATAGCAGAAATACTTCTAACGCAGGGATTCAGCGTCAGCGGTTCTGATTTGGCCCAATCCGAAAATACTGATTACCTGGCCTCGCTTGGAGCTAATATTTTCATTGGCCATGATTCGAAAAATGTGACAGATCAGGAGGTTGTCGTTTATTCGAGCGCTGTTCACCCCAAAGATAACCCAGAGACAATTGAAGCGGCACGGCGCAGCATACCATTGCTGCGAAGGGCCGAAATGCTTGCCGAAGTATCGAGGCTGAATTATTGCCTTGCTGTTTCGGGCACACACGGAAAAACAACCACAACCTCTATTTGCGGCCTGGCAATGATAAAAGCTGGAATAGACCCGACCGTTATTGTCGGCGGAAGATTAAGCGGCCTTGGCGGCTCGAATGCCAGGCTTGGCAAGGGCGAATGGACAGTCGTGGAAGCAGACGAATACGACCGCTCATTCCTGCAACTGTTGCCGACAGTAGCTATAATTAATAATATAGAAGCCGAGCACTTGGATATTTACAAAGATTTCGACGACCTGAAAAATACTTTTATAGATTTTGCAAACAAAGTACCTTTCTATGGTATGGTTGCCGTTTGCCTCGACGACCCCGGCGTCAAGGACATACTGCCATCGATTAAAAAAAAGGTTATTACATTCGGGCTTTCGCGCCATTGCGATATAAGGGCCGGCAATATTACCTATTCAGGCCGTTCGGCTGAATGTGACGTTTATGAGTTCGGCAGGCTGGCAGGGAAACTCAGCCTCAATATTCCAGGCGAGCACAATGTTCGGAATGCATTGGCAGCAATAACCGTGGGCAGGCAGATGGGAATTGAATTCGATACCATAACGAAAGCAATATCAGAGTTTAATGGAGTATTCAGGCGTTTCGAAATAAAAGCCGATAACAAGGGAATTATGCTGATTGATGATTACGCACACCACTATACTGAAATCGAAGCCACACTGAATGCAGCACGCAGGGGGTGGAACCGCAGGATAATAGCTGTGTTCCAACCACATACATTTACCAGGACAGCCTCTTTTTACAGAGAATTCGGCAGGGCGTTCGACGAAGCCGATATGTTATTTGTTACCGATGTTTATCCTGCAAGAGAAGAGCCGATAGAAGGTGTTTCCGGCAGGCTCATTGCCGACGCTGCTGTGCAATCGGGCCACAGAAATGTATTCTACGTCGAAGATAAGAATAATCTTTTTAGTGAAGTCTCTCAAGTAATAAACAGTGGGGATATAATAATAACTTTGGGCGCCGGTGATATTTGGAGAACAGCAAATAAACTGGCTGATTTTATCAGAGAATGATATAAAAGAATATAATAATCCGGCAAATAAAATAATATTTGCTTAAAATCGAAAATTAACTCAAAATTCAAATAATATGTTTAAATAATGTTTTAGAATAATGATGAGAAAAGTTACATTAGTCAGGATGTCGGTTTTGTTATTGACGGTCGGTTTTTGGGCCACAACGGCTTCATTTTCCGGGCAGGCAGGCAAGCCGGCCGAATCGGGCAAAGTAATTGCCACTGTTGGAGCGGTAAATGTTACTTACGGTGAATTGGAAAAGGCATTCAGGAAAAACATGAACCGCCAGGCCCTCAATAAAGTATCTCGCGACAGCATCAATGATTTTCTTAATTTATATGTAAATTATAAACTTAAAGTCCTTGATGCAATTGACAGGGGATATGACAAAGATACCTCTGTTTTGAAAGAAATCGATTCTTACCGCAAAGTACTAACTGAATCTTTTTATTACGATAAAGTTTTGGTGGAGCCAAAAGTTAAAGAATTATTCGAAAAGAGAAAAAATGAATTTAAAATTGCCATTATTCATATAAGTATCAAAGGTTCTACACCTGATGATACCCTTGCAGCTTATACTAAAGCTAAAAAATGTATTGAATTGATTAATAAAACGGGAGATTTTGAAAGAATTGCCATAGACTCTTCCGACGATAAAAGAAGCGCTGAAAAAGGTGGTGTTGTTACCACATTCGTTACAGCCTGCACATTGCAAAAACCTATCGAAGATGCGATGTATTCATTGAAAAAAGGCAATGTTTTCCAGGAGCCAATCAGAACCAGGATGGGCTATATAATCCTGAAACTGGTCGATGATCAGCCGAGATACAAGGTTAAAGTCAGGCATATTCTGCTTTCGGAGCAAACAAGCAAAGATTCGTCGGTTCTTAATCATAAGGCAGATAGTTTATTAGCTTTGCTTAAAAAAGGCGCCGACTTTGTAAGGCTTGTAGAAGAAAACTCCGACGACCCGGCGAGTAAAATGAACGGAGGAATTGTAAGCGAATGGTATTCGCGCTCTGCCGGAATCGAAGGCAAAGGTTCGCAGCTTAATCCCGATTTTGAAGCAGCCATATTCAAGCTAAAAGACCGCGAAATATCTGGCAAAGTTAAGACAGAATACGGGGTGCATATTATCAGGAGAGATTCAAGCTGGAATTTTACAAAGGAAGAAGAAGAGTCATTCCTGAAAAAAACTTATAAGAGGCTGTATTTCGAAGATGATAAAAGAGCATTGCTGAATTCACTCAGGCAGAAATTCGGTATCAAAGTTAATGAAGGCAATCTGAATTTATTTATTGCAATGCTCGATACCAATAAAACAAATATGCAAAAGGGGTGGGATTCGCTTCTCACCAATACTATAGGAAGTAAACCTCTTTA
>DAINRZ010000258.1:0-5677 GCA_036741575.1 Kapaibacterium sp. (SeqCode) | reverse complement strand
CACCATTTCTCTATAATTATCTTTATTAGATAAATCGTAAAGTTTTCTGCATTTTGACACTGCTTTGTAGAACCTCTCAAACTTGATTGGTTTTGTAAGGTAATCGACTACATTGAATTCAAAGCTTTCAAGTGCATATTCGGGATAGGCAGTTGTTATAACAACCATCGGAATATTTGGTGTTACCTTCAAAAAGTCTATTCCAGTCAATAACGGCATTTGAATATCGAGGAATACAATATCAACCGAATTTTCATTTAAAAAGCCTCCTGCTTCAACAATTCCGGGAAAAATACCAACCAAATCGAGGTCGGGAATTTCTTTTATTAGCAGATCCATTCCCCTGCGGGCAAGTGGTTCGTCATCAACAACAATACATTTCATACTTACCTCAGGATTAATCTGGCAATGAAATTACCGTTTGATTTTTCAAGATTCAGGGAATATTTATCGGGATAGCATATTTCCAACCTCCGTTTCAGATTATTTAAGCCCATACCGAAGGAGTAATCTACTGAAGCAGTTCCTGGTACAGAGTTCTGAATTTCGAAATCGATAAAGTCATCAACATTTATATTAATATCAATTCTGCATTGATTTAATTTTTGCGAGCCATGCTTTATGGCATTTTCAATTAAAGGGCTTAGTAGCAAAGGCTGAATCCTGAAATCAGGATTTTTCACATCAAGTTTATAATTAATCTGCAAGTCATCTCTCCGAATTCTTTCGAGATCAAGCAAATTCTGCATATACTCAATTTCTTCCTGAATTGGAACTGTTTCCCTTGCTATACTTTGCATCTGATACCTTATTAAGTCCGATAAATTCATGATTGACCCCGAAGCTGCTTCGGCATTTGTTTTGACCAGTATATAAATATTATTGAGAGTGTTGAATAAAAAATGAGGGCTGATTTGATTTTTCAGGTTTTGCAGCTCTATTTCAAGATTTAATCCCTTTAGTTCGGATAGTTGATTTTGAGTTTTTAGCCATAAATAAATCAGTTTGAAAGAAAGACCAAAACTGCCAAACATAACGAATGTAAGTATGTTTATGCACCAGTCTAAAAGGTATTTTTCGAAATTTGCTGCAATGTCTAAAAATGCTGCATTAATACTCTCTGCATAAATTAACTGCTGAGCCAGATAGCCTGCCAGAAATGTAGCGATAGTCGTCAGAAAGTATGTAAAATATTTTTGCTCCTGAAATAACTTCACGAACAAAAAATGGATGTTAAATAGTAAGATAATTATATACGAAGCGGCGTAGAGAATTACATTAATTAAACTCTTGAAATCTGAAATTCCATTATGGGAATAAAGAAACCAAAAAAGCAATACAAATCCGGAGAAGATCACCGATTGGACTATATTCTCTTTTGTAGTTGCTTTCAGTATTCTAATGCCAGCATTACTTTTCATTTTGCAAAAATAAGGTATATCAACGGACATAATTATTTTTTATATCAGAAGTATATAAATTTATACGAAAATCATTTAGCATAATATATTAACAAATATAATTTTTACCGGCATTCGTATAATTCTATATCTACGGATTTTTATAAAATCTAATTTTGTAAAGATTTTAATAAAACTTGACAGGAGGATAAAATGAAGATTTTTACTTTATCATTGATTCTAATTATCAATGCAGCCCTTGTAAATGCACAATGGAAACCAGGGGATATTCTGACAGATACACGTGACGGCCAAAAATATAAGACTGTCGTTATCGGCAAACAGGTGTGGATGGCAGAAAACCTGAATTACGGGACAATGATACCAACAACCAAAGCAGGGTATGAAATGAGCGATAACAGTGTTACCGAAAAATATTGCTGGGATAACGATACTGCAAATTGCTGCGGTACTGGCGGAAAAATGAAAAGAGGCGGTTTCTATGAATGGAGAGAAGCTATGCAGTACTGGAAAGGACAGCCGCAGAAACCGGTGCTGGGCATTTGCCCCAAAGGGTGGCATATACCATCGAATGATGAATGGAACACACTTTTTAACTCCCAGGGAGGTGCTAACTGTTATATAAATCTTGTAGATGGAGGCGCTTCCGGTTTCGACGCCTTAATGACAGGTTACAGGTGTACAATGACGGGTAATTTCAGAGTATCGGCCATGAGCGCTGATACCAGAACTTATTTTTGGTCGGCAGACCAGACTGATTTGGAAAATGCCCCGATAATAGAGCTTGGCTTGGGTTCCATTCAAACATTTTCATTCAGCAAGTCTGTTGGTTTGTGCATCCGTTGCATTATGGATGAGGAGCCTTCTGACGTTGGCGAAAATTCTAATGATAGTTTCGGGATATACCCCAATCCTGCAGACGATATTATCGAAGTTCGTGTAAACCCACACGGTATGGTTATTTCTATTTTTACACAAATTGGAGAAAAAGTTATAGATGTTTATTCTGATTCAAAGATCGATATTTCCGGATTGTCCCCTGGTGTTTATTATATCAAAGCCGGAGAGAATATCCAAAAATTTGTTAAATTAAAAAATTAACAAGTATAAATTTTTGAACAATTTATTGGAGCAGTAAAGTATGAAGGCGTATCGTATACTGTATTTTGCAGCTTTATTGATTTTTTTTGCTGCCGGTAATGCCATATCCCAGAAAAGAACGGGTGTTTTTGATATACAGTACAATTTCAAAGGAACAGCACTATATTTCACATGTTACGTTCCTGTTGATTATGATTCTGCGAAGTCTTATCCCCTGATATTTACCTGGCACGGCGCTGGTGGTAACAGCCAGGATATGGTAAATTTTACTGTTGCAGCCCTGGCACTGAATGTTGGTGCAATCGTCATTTGTCCGAATTTACCCGAGACATCAACAAATGATCAGGTTATTTCTTTCATTCAGACAGCACCTTATTGGATTCACCAGAACTATAGCATCGATACAAAAAAGGAAGTGCTTTACGGATTTACCGAGGGTGGGGGGCTGGTTTATCGTGTTGGCTTAAGTTTCCCTGAATTATTTGACGGTATTATAGGTTTGGCACCGGTTATCGATGATTTAAGCCCGGAAATGTGGCAGAATATTAAAGAAATCAGGATGGCGACAATTTTAGGAACTTTGGACTTAAACTATGACATAGTCAGCGAATTGATGAAAAGTATAAAAGCCGGTGGCGGAACTTTATTGTATAAAGAAAAATCAGGTATCCAGCACGTCGATAACACTTATTTCGGTTCTCAGGAATTCAAAACTGATTTGCTGGAATGTTATAATTTCGTTCTCAATATTTCTTCTCCTGTTGAAGATGAAACCATAAACAAAATGGTATTTATTTACCCAAATCCTGCTAAAGATTATATCAATGTTTCAGGTTTATCCGGTCGAATCGAAATTATTAATTCTCTTGGAGAAGAGGTTTGGAGCGGAGTAGTCGAAGAAAAAGGTAAAATAAATATAGGAGAATTGAATGCTGGAACATATATATTAAAGAGCAGGTTTAGCTCAGTAAAACTTTTGAAACTTTAAGCTGAAATAATTTCGGGCAAGAAACTTATATTAATCTGATAGAAAAGGAAGAGCCTGAACCTTGAACATTGCTTTTGGCTTTTCCTTTTTTTCGATTTTTATTCAATTTTATCTGATTACGCTTCCAACCAGATTAATGATGAATACTTCCTGTTACCATTACTTCTGAAGAAAACATAAAATTACAAAATTTTAATGGCTTTGCAATCCCTGTTGTGACTTGTCAGGAGCAATGTACTTTTTTAAATTTAGCACCTGATTTCTGTTATTCGGCAAGCCTGCCGTCGGGCATCATCATTGGGTAGCTTGCTTCCACCTGGCCTTTTTGTATCTTACGCAGCCTGTTTTTAATCAGGGTGCGGCGCAGGGGCGAGAGCTTTTCGTAGAACAGGGTACCTTCTAAGTGGTCGAATTCATGCTGTATCACCCTCGAAAGCAGTTTGTCGGCTTCCAACCTGTGTTCTTTCATATCGGTATCCTGGTAGCGCACCTGCACAAGGCGCGGCCTGTCGATATTCTCGTAGAGTGTGGGGACGCTCAGGCAGCCTTCCTGGTATTCCCACTGCTCTTCGGAAAAGACCTCAATTACAGGATTAATCATAGTTATTGGAGTATTCTTGACGGCCCCCTTGCCATCCTTCAGGTCCAACACAAAAACCCGTTTTGATACACCCACCTGTGGTGCAGCCAGCCCTATTCCGTTATCAGCATTATAAAGAGTATCATAAAGGTTGGCAACCAAGTCCTTTATCTCCTGGTTGAATTCGGCAACAGGCTCTGATACCTGCTTCATAACAGGATGAAAACAATTGTATATGGGTAATACCGACATAACTCATTCAAAAAAAATTAAAAATCCTTTTAACGACGAATATAATATATTATTTGAAATTATTGAATTTATAGATTCAATTTTTGTAATTTTACAAATGCATTTGAATTAATAAGGTTTGAAACATTAAGGTAAGAAGATAATGAACTACACGGTAATTGGAGCGGGTCGGAGCGGGCTCTCGGCAGCGTTGCTGGCAAAGGAACTCGGGCATAATGTATTCCTGACCGAATCGAAGGACAGGGAAGAATACCCCGAAGCCTATGCGAAACTCAACGAAGCCGGAATTGAATGCGAATTCTACGGCAATACCGAGCGTGCATTGGAAAACTGCGACTGCATTATTACATCGCCCGGAGTACCCCCAACTGCCTGGATAATCAAAGAAGCCGAAAACCGGGGTATAAGAATAATTGCCGAACTTGAATTTGCACGAGCATTATGCCCCGACAATCCATTAATTGCAATAACAGGCACTAACGGCAAAACTACTACAACCACTCTTATTGCTTACATACTAAACCGGGCTGGCAAAAAAGCAATTGCCCTGGGTAATATTGGCACGCCCCTTTCTTCTTACGTCCGGGGCCTCGATCCCGATACAATACTTGTAGCGGAAGTAAGCAGCTACCAATTAGACAGAATTGAAACATTCAGGCCCGACGTAGCTATTATACTGAACATCACACCCGACCATATAGCTTATCACGGCAGCTTCGAAAACTATAAGCTCGCCAAATATAAAATTTTCATGAACCAAAATGAAAATAATTTATTAATTTTGAATTATGACGATGAACCGGCGCGAAGTGCTGCAGCATGCACAAAAGCAAGAATAGCCGGGTTCTCGGAAGATAATGCAGATTGGGGAATCTGCGTTGACGAAGGCAGGCTTGTAATCAGGGGCATCCCCCCGGGTTTGCCTAATGATAAGCATATAGAGGAGGAAGTATTAATGCTAATCGACGAGATTAGAATTCCCGGCATGCATAATGCCTATAATTCGATGGCAGCGGCTCTGGCAGCCCGTGCGTTCGAAATACGCAACGAGGACATACGCGACAGCCTGATGGCCTTCCAGGGTGTAGAGCACAGGCTGGAACATGTACGCAGCTTTGGTGGTGTGGAATATATAAACGATTCCAAGGCGACCAACGTAAATGCTACATGGTATGCACTCTCAAGCTATACTAAGCCGATTATATGGATCGCAGGGGGAAGGGGCGATTCTAACGATTATGCTCCGCTCGACGGACTGGTGGCAAAGAACGTGAAAGCAATAGTTGCCATCGGGGAAGAAGCCGATAACATATTCAACCATTTTTGCCTGGCAAA
>DAINRZ010000257.1:0-5695 GCA_036741575.1 Kapaibacterium sp. (SeqCode) | reverse complement strand
AATCCTGTAAATCATGGTTCAGACAATTTTTTCTGTGAGACGCACGCCGTGCGTCTCTACAAGATACAATATTAACATTAATAATATAACGAATAACAAATAATAAAATTGTAACATTTTATATAATGCAAATATAATGATTTAAATTTGTATTTCCAAATATAAATAAATATATATTTGATATTTGTAACGAATATGTTGGGAATTAATTTTCACACGGCTAAAGCCTTGTGTTGCTGCAATGTTATCGCAACCTGCGGCTTCAGCCGCAGGCAGAGGATATGATGATGGTGCAGGATGGATTCCTGCCCGGGCAGGAATGATGCGCCATTTCAGGTATTTCTCACAATCGTTACTATTCAATCTTTTCATCCTTCAATCCTAAAATCCTGTAAATCATGGTTCAGACAATTTGCAGCCGCTGGCTGCGAGCCTCCTCTCCTGCCTATACGCCCTGCGGGACAGGCCTGAAACGCACGCCGTGCGTCTCTACATAAACCAAATATATTACATATAATATAACGTATATCAAATATTATTATTGTAATAATTATTAATTATAGAATTAAATATTTTTATTTTGTATATCCAAATATTGAAATAAAACATATATCGCATATCGAAAATTTATAATGCGGAAAACTAACGAAATTCGGCTACATGTCCTGTATTCATGAATTTTTACGATGTAAAACTCTCTGGTTACCGATTCAGCTAACTTTCTAAGATGTAATAATAAAGAAAGGACTAAATCAGAAAGAAGACTCAATATCGATATTTTTTCCGGACTGATTTCTATTACGCAGGCATCATTCGCTTTATATGCGATTCACAGGAGCTTTCTTCGCATCACTGCAACTTTTTATTGTTTTTTGTGTAATTACAAATAAACAGATGGAAAAATTGTTAAATTTGAAATTTATACATAAGAGAATTTATTTATAAAAAGAATATTATAAAACCATCATACACTTTGTTCTATAAATTTTTTTGGAGATTTTGAATGTTTAAGTCTTTAAACGGAGTTTCATACCCTGTCAGCGATATAGCACGTGCAAAAGAATGGTACTCCGGAATACTTGGTATTAAACCTGCAGTCGATACGCCGTTAATCGTAGTTTTCAGGATTGGCGAATCCTCGCTTATGCTTGTGCCCTCACCCGAACCGCAGGGATTATTAAGAGAAAACACTATAGCCTACTGGGATGTGGATGATGCCGACGAGGCATATAATAAACTGCTGGAGCATGGCGCCCGAAAGCATACCGACGTAAGCATTTCCGTTGGAAATAACAGGATAGCCAGGGTTTACGACCCATTCGGCAATATCCTGGGTATTTTGTCGAAACCTGCCGGCAAAAACAAGTCCCTGCGCGACAAACCGTCGGAAAGCGCCCTGACTGTGGCTTTTTGCAGAGCCCTTTCAGCACACGACGACAGGCCTATGTACAACAGCGGCGACAACCTGGCGGAGATTTTTTTGAACGACGACGCCCTTAAATCGCTCGGAAATCCGGATTCGAGGCAGTGGCTGCTCAGGAATATGATGACGCCGGGTGTTTATGAGTTTTTTATTGCCAGGACAAAGTATTTCGACACTGCCTTTAAGGAAGCTATCAACAATAACATTAATCAGGTCGTCTTCCTCGGAGCAGGATACGATACTCGGGCTATCAGGATGTCGGATTTGCTCGGGAAGGCAAGTGTTTTCGAAGTTGATGCGCCCCCCACGCAGCAAAGGAAAATTGAATGCCTCATGAAAACTAATCTGTTGCCGAATCCAAATCTCGTTTTTGTGCCGATGGATTTTGAAAACGACACTTTTTCGGGTGTTTTGGAAAAAGCAGGCTATGACTTTTCTGCAAAGTCTTTATTCATTTGGGAGGGAGTTACTTATTATCTGGACATCGAATCAGTAGTAAATACTTTAAATTTCGTTAGAGATTTCTCACCTTCAGGCTCTCAAATCGTTTTCGATTACATTTGCGAAGCCCCTGACATACTTGAGAGATACGGAGTAAAGGTAGCGCTCGATACAATGAAAACAGTTTACGAAGCTGAAAGAGCAGGGTTTTCGATTCAGGAGGGTACAGCTGGCAAATTCCTGGCCGAGAGAGGTTTGAAACTCATTGAGCATTTATCGGCAGAAGAAATTGGAAGGAAATATTTCAGCCTGCCCGACGGCAGCCAGGATGCAGCCATTACTGCGATGTTCAGCTTTGCTAAAGCAGAAGTACTGTAAATTATTTAATCTTTTACATCCGTCTTCCAATATATTTAATTGCTATTCTGCATTTACGAATAGCCGGCATTCCAGAAGAATGATTAGAATTTGTCATTCATAAATATTTTGAGAGACAGAAGCCAAAGGTATTGAATTTTCCTTGGAAACAATTGCATTCATCTAATCCAGGTTATTTCTGATTCAAGCATAATCCATTCATTGTCTTCAAGAATAAAAACTGCTTCACCTCCCGCCGAGGAGTATGAGAAATCGACAATAGCCTCGTTCAAACTTCTGTTGAATACAATTCTCTTGACAATCGGGTGTGTTTCAATATGTTTTTGGAAATTTAGGTAAGAAAAGGTAATTCTAACTAATCTTTAAAAAAAATCCCACCTTTCACGATATTCTTCAGGCTTAGTTTTATTTTTAGTTCCATATATTTGCCAGGAGTAATCTCCCCAAAGAAATTCAAAAAGCATTTGCTTCAGTTCTTCTGTTAAATAAATTATACTAAATCCTTCGAAGCTGACATCGGGTTCAAATTCTTTCAATGATATTCTTGTTAGTTTTTCTTCACCTCTCCAATAAACTGCCCTTACGTATTCTTTGGTTGATTCAGATAATTTCAGCAAGTCTTTCTCAATAATGTAAGCTGTAATATCGTTTTGAATAAAAATGTATTTCCCGAAATCAATTTTATAATCCCCCCATTCCTCTTTACCAATTTTACTTAGATTAAAAGGCTGGTAGAATTTCTCATATACTTTATAAACAGCAATTTCAATTGGCAATTTTTTCTTCAAATTTACCCTTGAGACTGGTTCCTTAATCTTGTCATCAAGAAATACTTTTAGTAGTGAATCCGATCCCAATTTGAATGCATTTTCAAGGAATTCAATTTTTTTGGGGTTATTCTTATTGATTTCGAAGAATTTATTGTCATCATTTTTATCATTAGTTTGTGATACTATTTTATAATGATTAAAAGTAAATGAATCAGCAATGCTTTGGCTTACAAGAAACAAAGTAAAAATAATAATCTCTATTGTTTTCATCTTCTTCTTTACAATAATACCTGAATTTTAAAATAAATAATTTAATACTACTGCAATAATTCACCAAACTAAAGACTACAATTAAAAATCGAATTCTGCATTTGTTTGAATAACCTGCCCTTTGAGAGATGCCGCTGAATTTTCTACCCGCAGCATTCGCTGCCCGGGGCATCGCTGCTGCAGCAGTTATTTGTTTCGAATTGGAGTGTTATATGCGAAATGCGGTATTTCTCCCGCAGAATTTCTGCTATTGCCAGCCTGACGGGATTGGTGGCTTCTACAGAAATATCGCTCTTCAGGTTAATATGCGATTCGAAATGTATGTCGTGTTCGTTGAGCATCCAGATGTGGAGATGGTGTACATTGCCTACTTCTGGAATTGCAATAAGATCTTTAACAATTGCCGCCGAATCTATATTGCCGGGGGCGCCCTGCATCAGTATATCAATCGACTCCTTCAGTATTTCGTATGTTTCCTTCAGGATATAAATACCGATTAAGAATGTGACTATCGGGTCAATTAAATAAAATTCCAGGTAAATGATTATCAATGCACCGGCAATTACACCCACGGATGAGAACGTATCGCCCAGCAGGTGCAGGTAGGCAGCACGAATATTGATATTCCTGCCCGAATCCGCTTTTAGTATTATTACTGCGAGTAAATTTGCGGCAAGGCCGATTGCCGCCACAATCAGCATTATATTGCCCTCTATTGGCTCAGGATTTATAATTTTAAGCGCTGCCTCATAGAACAGGAACACTGAAATGCCGGCCAGTACTAATGCATTGACAAACGCAGCTATTATTTCGGCGCGCTTGTAGCCGTATGTTTTCGAGTAATTTGGTTTGCGCCTGCTGATTCTGTTGGCAGCATAGGCAATCACCACTGCCACCCCGTCGCTGAAATTGTGCAGGGCGTCCGAAATTAAAGCAAGGCTGTTGGAGAGAATCCCCCCAACAACCTCGGCAATAGTAATCGTAAAATTCAGGATTATGGTAAACAGCAGCTTCCTGCCGCTTATCTCATTATTATGGCTGTGGCCGTGAGACATCGGTTATGCCTTATTTCCCCCTGAATTCAACGCCCTCTGTCAGCCATGCCGGCGCCGGCTTGCCCAGCATATAGTGGTCGTAGAATTCCTTCATCCTGACTGCATAGTCAAGCTTATTGTGATATTTGCGGGGAATATGCGGCTCGTTCCTGTATTGCAGCATAACGACGGGCTTATCTGCCCTGCGGAGTGCAAGGAAGAGCTCGATACCCTGAGGCCACGGCACTGCATCGTCTATGTCGCCAAACTCGATTAGAAGCGGAGTGTTGGCTTTGTTAGCATAAAATACCGGCGAATTGCGGATATAAGCAGAAAGCGAATCCCAGATATTACCGCCTATCCTGCTCTGCCATTTCTCGTACTGGAATTGGCGAGCGCGCCCGCTTTCGAGCCTGATGCCGCTGTAAGCGCTCGTCATATTTCCCACAGGTGCGCCTGCTACGGCACATTTGAAGAAATCTGTCTGTGTAATAATATAAGATGCCTGGTAGCCACTCCACGAATGGCCCCACATAGCTACTTTATTGGTATCGGCAACGCCTATCTTACCCAAGGCTTTCGACCCCGAAAGAAGCGAACTCAATGCCGACCTTCCCGGAGAGCCATCCCTGTATTTGATATCAGGAAGGAACATGATATAATCGTCGCCCGTGTAAACAGGATAACATGGCCTGTGGTGGTTGCCGGGCATTACAAAGCGCTTGGCGTCGTCGGACATTCGCTCGTAAAAATAAATTAATACCGGGTATTTTTTCTTGGGATCGAAGTTCTCTGGTTTGACATAAAAGCCCTGAAGCGTATCGTTGTCAAAACTAATCCATCTTATTAACTCGGCAGTACCCCAGTTAAAGTTCTCAATCTGGCTGTTCAGGCTCGTCAATTTCTTCGATTCCGTATGTGTCGAGTCGAAAAGCCACAAATCGGGAAATTCATTATATTTTTCGCGTGTATAGAGCAGATTTTTTGAACCTTTTGCCTCGGCAACGAGGTTGAAAAAGTATTCCGAAGAATCGATTATGGTCTCGACTCCCAATATCATGAAATCAGATTTATAAATACCCTGGGTTTTCCTGTCAAAATTAAATCCCTCGACAAAACACCTGTCATTTCTCGAAAAGTATTTTTTCTCAGGGTCCAGTTTTACGAATCTGAACCTGAAATTGTTTAGTTTGCCGTCGGCAACAGTCTGGCACACCCATCCCGATTCGAAAGTCATAAACCTGTAGATATCCCATTTACCATAAATAAAGACTGTTTCATCGTTTTCGAACCATCCGCCTGTGCCGTACGAGGCCGGTTCGGCGGGCATATCCCAGTCCAGGTCGTAGAATGCCACATTCATCGAATCAGTAAGGCAT
>DAINRZ010000256.1:0-5777 GCA_036741575.1 Kapaibacterium sp. (SeqCode) | reverse complement strand
TCGATAATTGTGGTTACGGCCAATGCTGGGATCCGGCAATAAAATATACCGGGGACAGCTTAATTATAAAACAGCAACATTTCCCTCTTTACGATAAAGATGGGTCCGAGCTACCCGGAACTGATTGTAGCTGTTGCTTCAGTGCCGATTTAATAGTCAAAGGCATCAATGATACATCGTTCGTTACAAAATTCAATGATAGTGTAATATACTTAAATAAAGAAAAATACAAGACTTATCCCGAATCATTCCTGATTTATAAAGGAGATACGGTAAACAGGACAAATAAATACGGCCATCCCATAGGAACATGGATTCAAACTGACAGCCTTGGTAATTTAATATCAAGGGTGTTTTATCAATATCGGAAATTATGGATCCCTGAAATAAAATTCCTTGAAGTTTATGAAAACGGAATTTTATTGAGGAGAGAAGAATATTTTAGGGACAGTATTGTTAATACTAAATGGGATAGGTAATAATTGTGACTCTTGGTATTCTTTGTAAAAGTAGTGATTAATTGACATTACTTCTGAAAATCCAATTAAATGGCATGATAAATTCCAGTAAGGTCTTTATCTTACATGCTGTTATCAACGAGTTATTTTAATACCGCCAAAACGATGAAAAGTTGACTAATTCTTAAATTTGTTATTCAGGATTTTATTCCATAAATTACTTTCTATATGTGTGTTTTCTTTAATTAACAAAAGGAGAAGAAAATGCCGTCGATAACACTGAACTACCGAGATTACAAGGTCGATTCGGCAGGCTACCTGCTGAATCCCCGTGACTGGGACCAAAACTTTGCCGAAACAATGGCCGAAAAACTTGGAATTACCGGGGGATTGACTCCCGAACACTGGAAAGTCATTAACTATATCAGGAATTCATTTGTAAATTCAAACAACTGCCCTATTTTATTCAGGATTTGCAGGGACAACGACCTAAGCCTTATGAAATTCAAAAGCCTGTTCCCTACGGGTAACCAGCGAGGAGCCTGCATACTGGCAGGCGTTTCGTTCAGGAGCGGCCTTGCCGGAGCTACCACTAAAACGCATACCGAGGAAGAGCTAAACCGGAAAACCTATACGATTAACGCCTGGGGCTACTTAGTCAACCCGGATGAATGGGACGAACTTTTTGCTATCAACAAGGCTCAGGAAATGAATTTACCTCCGCTTGGCGACCGGCACTGGAAAATAATTTACCTGCTCCGCGAATCTTTTGGCAAAAAGGGAGCCGTACCCACTATATTCGAACTGTGCGAGGAAAACAACATAGGCCTGAAAGAACTCGAAGAACTCTTCCCCGCGGGCTACCACAGGGGATTAGTCAAGCTGGCCGGGCTGATGATGGGGTAATAGTTGGAGTAATCGACGGGGTAGTAAAATTAATACTATTTGACAGTATTTTAATGTTAGCGAGAATTAGCATTATAATTAATGTCTCTTGATTTTGAATTTTCAAATAGTAAAATTGTATTTTCGTAATACTGAAAAGATAATTATTTATATAGTTTGTGATTGAATGATAACATACATAAAAATTAACGGTTTCAAATCATTTCATAATTTTGAGATGGAGTTCACTCCTCTTACCATAATTGCAGGTACTAATGCCTCAGGTAAGAGTAACTTGTTCGATGCGCTCATGCTTTTGTCAAGGTTGGCAGAAGTTGATAAATTGCAAAATGCCTTTAAAGAGCAAAGGGGTGAAATGGTTGAACTTTTCACTCAGTATTCTGATAATGAATATGCTTCTGAAATGGAATTTATTGTTGAAATGCTGGTAAATAAAGATGTAAAAGATGCCTGGGGAGGTGAAGCAAAATTAAAATATACAAGATTAAAGTACGAACTAAAAATAAAAAGATTTATAAATGAATCTGGTATGAATGACTTAGAAGTAATTCATGAAAGCCTTGTTAAATTAAAGCATGATAAAGATAGTTGGATAAATATCATCCAAAAAAATTACCGGGATTTTTGGCGTCCAAAAGTAAAAACCGGTAGAAGAGGTACTCCGTATATATCTACAGAAAAAATAAACGATATGCCTGCAATTATAGTCCCTCAAGACGGTGAGGGCGGTAATAAAAGGAGTTTCCCATTAAAAAATGCAACGAAAACCGTCTTGAGTAGTTTTGATACAATTGACTTCAGGCATATACTTGCTGCAAAAGAGGAAATGAAAAGCTGGAAGTTTTTGCAATTAAATCCAGGTGACTTAAGGCAGCCAACAAGCAAAAAATCCGGCGATGATAAAATAAGTTCATCTGGTGAGAATTTGGCAGCTGCATTATATCGAATTAAAATTCAAGATGACTACAGTCTTATTCAAATATCGCGAGCATTGGGCAATTTTCTACCAAATTTTACCGATGTGAATGTGATCGACGATAAAGAGAACAGCCAGTTCCTAATTAAATTAAAAGGCGTCGATGGGAAAGAATATACTTCCCGGGTACTTTCAGAAGGTACATTAAGATTGTTGGCATTATGTATCTTACAGTTCGATGAAAGTTTTACAGGGCTATTATGCTTTGAAGAACCTGAAAACGGCATACATCCATTCAGAATTAAGGCTATGGCGAAGTTACTAAAAGACCTGAGCACAGATTTTTCCGATTTAGAGATGCCCCTGCGCCAAGTAATTGTCAATACTCATTCGCCTGCTCTCGTCCTTGAAATGGTTAGATTTAAAAATGATAAAAATGTTTCTGTACATTATTCCGAAATGAAAACCTCAACAATGACTATAAATAACAAGAGAATATGTTTTAATTACAGCAAAATAACTAAATATATTGATAAAGTCATCGATGGTTACCAGCAAAAAATTGAATTTACAGAACAAGATATTAAACTAACCCTGGCAACAATAAATGAATTCTTAAATTCTTCAGAACAAGAGATTATTAGATATTAATTATGGTAAATCAAGTATTGGTAGGATTAACTGCCGAAGGTAAAACTGATTATAGATTTTTTGAAAACCTAATAACAAAGTTATTAATAGAAATTGGATATGATTGTAAACATGATATTAATTTCACATTAATTCCATTGGTTAACTCTGAACAAAGTTACACTAAAAAAGTGATAAAAGCTGCTGAGGTAGGCAAAAAGGATTTCGGCATATCGATTCTTGTAATTCACAAAGATGCAGACAGCAACAGCGACGAAAGTACTTTTAAGAGTTCTATTATCCCCGCTCAGAAAGCGGTATCTGAATTGTCTTGTGGCACTCATTGCCTCAATATAGTTGCCCTTGTGCCTGTGCAAATGACAGAAGCCTGGATGCTGGCTGACCGGGAACTGCTGAAGGAACAGATAGGCACCAAAAAATCCGATGAAGAACTTGGAATCCTAAAAAGGCCTGAAAGCTACACCAATCCAAAAAAAATTATTGAAGAAGCAATTCGCATTGCCCGTAGTGAGCTAACAAAAAGGAGAAGGGGCAAACTAGAATTATCTGAGTTATACTTACCTATCGGACAGAAAATTTCTCTTGAAAAACTTGATAAACTCGAATCTTATAGAAAATTTAAAGAGTCAGTCAGGGATGCTTTTAGAAAACTTAATCTACTGGATTAATCAAAATAAACTCTCCTGGTTGTCGCCTACGCTGTTCCTCAGCCGGTAGCCTTTCGGTGTAGAATCTGTTGTTTCAATCTCATCGGTCTTGCCCAGGAAATCGGTCAGAATTTTCATTGGTACTTCAAGCTTAAGCGTTTTCATGATAAAACCGGCAGAAATAGGATTTGCATTGAGCAGTTTCATTATCCCTTCTTTTTCCTCATCTGTCAGGTTGTAGCGCAGCCTGTGCTTGTCGGTATTGGGGTAATAATTCAGCCTGAAACTTACTTTTGCAGTATCTTCCGAATCCACTCCCATTTTAAGGCTCACTCTGGATATTTTCATGATTTCTGGTCCAGGTAGCTCGCAGCCCATAACAACTTTTTGCGTATCAGGTCGTAATACGAGCTGTTCAATGGCTTTATCAGCTTGATGCTTGCTTCGGAACTTCTGATAATAACTGTGTCGTCGTTGCGGAGCACCTTTTTTATCTGCCCGTCGGCTACGAGGTTGACAGCGTCGTCGGGTGAGCTGATAATTAGTTTAATTTCGTTCGTTTCGGCTATTACCAGCGGCCTGAGCGTTAGCGAATGGGGAGAAATAGGTGTTATGCATATTACCCTGGAACTGGGCGCCAGTATAGGCCCGCCACACGAAAGAGAATAAGCCGTAGAGCCCGTGGGAGTTGTGATTATCAGTCCGTCGGCGCGATAATCGGCTATGTAGTGCTCGTTGACGAATGCCTGCAGGGTTATCATGTGCGAGGTATCTTTTTTCTCGATAACGAAATCGTTCAGGGCAAGTATCAACTCGCCGTTTATGCGGGTTTCAATCATTGTTCGCTCGAGTATTCTGTAGTTGCCCTTCAGCAGGTCGTTTATCGATTTATCTAATTCCTGTACCGAAAACTCGGCCAGGAATCCCAGCCTGCCTACGTTGAATCCCATAATGGGTATATCGGACTGTGCCAGGGCCCTCGAAGCAGCAAGTATAGTGCCGTCGCCACCGAATGTGAAAACGGCATCGACGAACTTTTCGAATTCCTCGACTTTACAAATCTTTATCTTGTTGGCAATGTCTTTCCTGAATTTGGAAATCATTTCAGGCCCGGCGCAGCAGTCTATGCCAAGTGCAATGAGTATTTCTGCGGCTTTTTCTGCCCATTTTACTGCTTCCGGCTTGCCGGCGCTTTCGAATAACCCTATCTTTTCCATACTATTTAATTTTGTTCCTTTTTCATTTCAATCTCCAGCCTTTCGAGCGACTTTTCGAGCATCGCAACCTCATCGGCCGTGAGATTATTAATAGTTTTCTCTTTTAATAATTGAAGTATGTCAATCAAAAGCTGTGCCTGTTGTAAATTCTTGTCTATTTTATCTGTCAGCGGATTTTTCACTGCACCAAGGTAAATTAGCGCCTGGGCATGGTACATGCGCACAAGCCCGGGGAAATCTATTTTATAAGAGTTTTTATCCATAATATTATTAAATTAGAAGGTCGGAAAGCTGAATCATATAGTCTTTCAGCGGTTTCTTGGTTTCCCATGTTTCAGGCAGCGGGGTGTATTCTATTTCGTGGTTAATCCTGCCAACCATAATGTCAGTCTGCCTGTCGAGCAATGCTTCTACGGCTGCAACTCCAAGGTGGCTGGCAAGTACCCGGTCACGTACAGTAGGGTTGCCGCCCCTTTGTATATGCCCCAGGATAGATACTTTGGAATCGATATTGAAATAGTCTTTCAGCGTTTTGGCAAAGTCGTTTGCATTGCCGAATTCGTCGCCCTCGCCCACAATTACAATGGTTCTCTGGTTTTTCCCCTGTTTTGCAATCCTTTCGTGCAGGATTTCAATATTCGTCACTGTTTCTGGCACTGCCACAAATTCTGCCCCGCACGAGACAGCCACGTCCATGGCAATAAATCCTGCATGGCGCCCCATTACTTCGATAATAAACACCCTGCCGTGCGAATCAGCCGTGTCGCGTATTCTGTCGATTGCTTCGGCGCAGGTATTAACGGCAGTATCGTAGCCGATTGTGAAATCGGTCCCCCACAGGTCATTGTCGATAGTACCGGGTGTGCCGACGATTGGAATGCCCGATTCGAGCCAGAAATAATGGGCTCCGTGGAAAGTGCCGTCGCCGCCACATGCCACAATAGCGTCAATCCCAGCTTTGCGAACATTTTCGGCTGCGGCG
>DAINRZ010000255.1:0-5800 GCA_036741575.1 Kapaibacterium sp. (SeqCode) | reverse complement strand
CCCTGTACGTCGATGCTACTATGAAATTCTGCTTCGGTTTCGGTTTTACCGCAGAAATAAAAGCTTTTGATTTTATTATTAATTATTATAAAGTCCCAGCTTATTGTCGGAGAAACCGTAACGGATGTACCAATTTTGAATTCATATCCTCCACCAAAATCGATGCAGCCATCATCGGGAATTTCGTATTGGAAAACTCTCTCAAATAATGGTTTGTCATCAATATCTTTTGAGAAAAAAGACAAAACAGTGTCTTGAGGAACAATCTGCCTTTCAAAAGAAATAATTCCGTCCTCAATTACTTCTGTCAGTTCGGCATTCTTAGTAGTTACCGTATATTTATCCGTTTCTTTTTTTACTGAAACAACCTTCCGCAGGAATCCGTATGGAGCTAGGCCGGACGGCTCTCCTACCAGAAAATGATTCTTTTTCAATCCGGTAGCAATTTTTGAATCGGGTGCGAAAACAATCACCGTACTGTCCACAGTTGTTACTTCCGAAAAATTGTCTGCATTGACAACATTTACATTCGAGGCAATTTTCGTTTCCAAAGGTTCGAAACATATACTGTCGATCTCGGACAGTTTTTTTTTCAAGGGATTGCCGTCGATGTACATAATAATCTTAATGGTATCTGCCGAAGTATCATATTTCAGCGAATCTATTGACTTCGCCGGATAATAAAACAGGTTCTTCTTGAAATGTATCTTCATAATTGTATTATCAGGCATATCCTGGAAATTCACAATATCTATATCACTGATATTAAATGACTTGATTCCGTCTGTTGTGTGGAATCTTACTAATGGCTGCGATAATGCAGAACAAATGCAGAATAAAACCACTGCCGCAATAGTTACAATTCTCATAATCCAACCTTCAAATTATTTAACTACAATCATTTTTTTAAAAATCACCTCTTGCCCCGAGCTTACTCTTACAAGATAAATCCCCGCCTTTACGGGAACTCCCGAATCGTCGCAGTGGTCCCATCGCAGGGTATTTTTCCCTGCCGGGCAGTTCGAACACACAAGAGAGCGAATTTGTTTACCCGAATTATCGAATACATCTACTTGTACGTCTCCTTCCCTTGTCGTTTCGAATTCGATATTAACCGCTACGGAAGACGGATTCGGGTGAATGCCGCTTTCTTTCAATGTGCCGGCATTTGCTGTTTTTTCTTCTACTCCAACTACGTTCTCAAACGTAATCTTGCTGAGATTTGCCATCTCGATTGTTTCAGTCGAGCCATTACGCATTTTAATGACCAGGTTTCCCGTTTGGGAAAAGGCTACGGATAAGAAACCAAGCATAAGAGCTGCAGTTACGATAAATGTTTTCATATACTTTTTTAATTTATAGTTAATAGAGAACCTGATTATTTTTCATTTCAGATTTTCGTATGGCCAATATAACTGTTTGTCCCGATCCTAAAAATCATTCCATTAATCTAATAATATTAATAATTTTTATACAGTAAACCATCTGACATTTGCCACATTAATCCTTAAGTGTTATAAGTACGGGTATTTTAATGATTCTTTGCCTAGAATCAATCGAATATTTCTTATACTTATATTTTAAAGCTAAAATTAAGTTCATCGATATTTCCACAGGATTCAAAGAATTTTCACCGGCAGGAGCAATAGTTAAACCTATCGAGAACCGGCGATCATTATTGAAAGTAATTTCGCTGTCTATGACTGAATACAAGTCCTTTCTGTTATTATCAATATCGCTAATTGAAAACATCAATTGATAATCTGAATCGAAGTCATTCTTATTGAGTTCTGCGCTCATGTATTCCATTATTTCTTTAAGTTCATTATCATCATTATTAAATGAAGTTCCGTTAAGGTACATATCTTCCCGAATGCTTTTTATTGACTTGTCCAGGACAACTCCTTCAAAAATATTATTGAAGACCTGCGGCCCGATATTTCTAATTTTATTCGGCGCATTCTTCCAGCATTGGTTTTTAATGTTTTCATAATTGTCTTTTTTGTCTGGTATATCAAAATAATAAGGGCCGAGAACAACTCTGACAAGCGAATCCTGTCGTTCAATGGTAACGAATGTATTAATATTTTGAATTTCGGGGTACCGCAAATACGGTTGGTAGTAGTTATTAAAAAATTCATATTCAATCCCAGTCTCAGGTTGTTTCCAGCGTAATACGGTATTTATCGACAGCACATCCAAATCTATTCTATACTCGAATAAATTCTTGAAATTCATCTCATTACATATTTGCAATCCTCTGTCGCCCTTAATTTCGATTCTATAATTTGCCGGAGAATCAAAAATTATCCAGGGATTGTCAAGGTTTATATGCGAATTCCCATAGCGTGTTTCGCTTTTGAAAAGCAAGTCATAATGATGTATCATATCACCGGCATCGAATACCCGGACAAAAGCCTCAAAATTGGATTTACTAATTGAAATCGAGCATGTGTACTCGCCTCGTGGCAATTGCTTTTCGGAAATGATAATCAGCTTGTATCCTCCATAACTGGTTTCTTCCGATTGAACTCTGCAATTCGATACTGCTTTTCCCCCGTTGGAAAACTCTGCTTTTATGCTATTGATTTCATTCGACTTAATTCCGTTTGCATAAGCAACAACGGCCGGCTTGGCAAAGTCCCAGCAACTGTAATATTCCTGCGGAATTATCACTTGTACTTTTGCATAAACCACATTACTGAGGAAAACGAACAACGTGATCAAAAATAATTTTTTCATAATAAGCCACCTTCCGTCTATATTCAAACAACATTCTTACCGAGCCCAAAACATCTTCTGCCTGCAAATTCCAACTAAGTAGCAGCCTGTTGAAATTCCCCTGATTTTATTAACTACAAAGATACGATAATTCGTATTCATTGTCAAACCCTTTTCTCTTTATATGAGTAGCATGATTCTAATATATTTACGAATCTGTTTGCAGTTCTTTAATAATTCAATTGGATTTTACGCTTGTCCGCGTATTCAACAGTACATTTTTCGTTCTGTATTAGAAGGAATTGCCTGTATAGCAGGCTTTCCGAAGGTTCCAAATCAACTAACAGGATAGATTCCACTTTAGTAACAGAATCAGCTTCCTTTGAAATATAAACTTTTCCACACCTTTGCACCTGAAACTTCCCGGATATTATATTGCATTAAAAAATGAATTTGAATTACATTTAAAAAGTGCTGATATTGTCACATTTCCGTTAACTGGGATAGGCGTTGATGTTATGCCAATTGCTGTTTTATCATTATAAGGCAACATGTCTCTGGTTATAATAAATTCTTGTTCTTTTTCCCCTAATTTTGGTCCATCCGCATAAGTCCACCCTCTGTTTCCATTTTGGCATAAGAACGGGTCGATAAAGTCCGGGTTTGGGAATTTATGAAACCTTATATTCTGACCGTCAACTTTTCCTGTATATGTACCGATTTTTGTTTTAATTACTATTCCAAGAATTTTATCTTCGGGATTTCCGGCCATATTTTTTAAATCATCTTTTACCCTGAGATTGACAGAAATATACCAGTCTTCTCCATTCCATTTATTGTCCGGTGTGTTTGGATCTTTATCATCTCCTAAATAGCATAATTGGTCCTGCATAGGGTGTTCGCTAAGGACTAATATCTTTTGATTCGTGGGATTATCTGCATTTTCCAGCCCTAACCAGTATTTTTTATTTTGTCCCGTACCAACCTGTCTAGTATTTGCATAATTCCAAATATAATTAAACCCAAAAATGGAGCCTTCAGGGTCATCGTCAGGATTCATGGGATCTCTGATTTTTAATTCCCCTTTGTAAGTAGTTTGTAATGTAGGTTCAAATTGAAATGATTGAACAAACATAGGGAAATTTTGTATTGGGGTTACTATTGCTAATAATTTTTTATCAAGCCCTGGAGTAGGTTGCGGGTAATTTTCTTCATAAAAATTATCCTGCAAAGCTGTAAAATTTAAAGATCTGAGTAATCTTGGCGGGCTTCCCCATTGCGGGCTTATTATGAATTTATTCTGATTCAGCCCAAAACTGTTCAATGTGCCTATGACCCCGTTGTAAGTAAAGCTCATTGCCTGGGGCTCCATTTCCTGGCAGTGCAGGGAAGCGCTTAAAATAAATATGACTATTGAAATAAATATTTTATTCATTTTTTTTACCTTTCTTTTTTTACATGTATTTTTTATGGATATTCATGTTGTTTCTTAAAAGTTACTCCACAATAAATTTCACAGCTTTGCTGCCGCTTTTTGATTTTATGGTGCAGAAATAAGCACCTTTAGGCAGCTCGGATGTGTCGAATTCTAATTCCATTCTATCGCTTTCCGGCGTGCCTGCGAATATTTTCCGTATATGTCTTCCGCCCGATTCGAAAATTTCTATTTCGCATGGCTCGCTCGCAAGCCCTGTCAGGCTTAAGGTACCTTTGTTATTCAAGGGATTAGGCCTTACGGTTTGTTCATTGCCTCCGCCGCCCCTGTAGAACATCCCCTGTGTCCAGTCAAGCTGTAATTTATAAATATCTCCCCAAGCTTCATAAAACAGGTATTGGCCATCATTTGATAAGTTCATATTTCTTCCATAAATATTATAAGTTTTAAGCACATCTATATTCTGATAATCGTAAAGAAGAACATTTGCAGTATCATTGCTAGCAATACTTATTAATACTAAATCATTTTGATTTGTAAAAATTACATTCTCGCAAATATTTAAAACACTTTCAAAGAATATGCTTTTTACAAGGCTCGTATCGTCTGTATTAATAATACGTGCAGGTCCGGATGCATGACATGAGGAAATTTTTGAACCATCCGGTGAAAATCTCAATGAGTAAATTTCGTCATACTCCCCTTCTTTAACAAATTTTATTTCCTTATAACGCAGGTTCGTATCGATATTTACAAGATAGTATTTATCACCATAATACGGCATAATTAGTATTTTGTCGCCTCGAGGTGAATAGGTAATTTTCCCGGGAGCTTTATACAATTTCATACTATTCAGAACCTCACCCGTATTAAAATCAAATAAAACCAGGTTGTTTTTAACTGAGCAGATTACTGTATCTCCCGTTGGCGAAAAGGAAGGATATACTGTGGTTGAAGCGGACACATCAAAAACCAGGTTGCGAACAATGACGTTCGAATCGACATCCCATACCACCAGTCCATTTGAATTTAAGCCGCCAACGGCTAGGTAGCGGCTGTCCGGCGAGAAGCATGCCCCGTAATAGCTAATAGATTCCCAACCATCGAGGAATTTGGTGAATGTTCCCGATTCGGCGTCATATATTGCCGGTTTATGGTAATTACCGACAGAACCGTTAGTAAATGCAGCCACATACCTGCCGTCAGGCGAGATAGTAAAATCATCGAAACCGTCGTATGAAGTAATTGTCCACACGGTATCCACCGGGTCCAGGTCAGCATACATTATCTGCGGTAGGGCAGTCAGCAGTAGCAGTAAATAAAGCAATTTCTTAAACATAATAAACCTCCAAAAAATATTAAAAATAGAAGCAATAATTCCTCTTCCTTTTATTAGAGTTCTTCGATGTTTTAATAATCCAATTTTAACATTATCACAAAAAAGAAAAAATATTTCGGACAGTTAAAACGCCGGTTCTATTACTAACAATAAGTATGTTTCTCCTTTATCTTTGTTTTTTTTTTATTCACATTTCAATAAAGTAATAACAAATTAAAGGCAAAAAGGTAAAAAAAAAAAGGAAATAAAATTAAATTAATTAATTGTGAAATATTTACTGTTTAATTTAAAGAATTTGGAAATAA
>DAINRZ010000254.1:0-5819 GCA_036741575.1 Kapaibacterium sp. (SeqCode) | reverse complement strand
ACCATGTCATTTTTCCGGCGCCATCAGAGTACAGGGTATCGCCCGAACGTGTGATAACAGGCTTCGGCGGCTTTTCGTATATTGTAATATCGCTACCGTTGTCGGTTCCGGCCTCATTCAGATTTAAAGCTTCGGCGCGTACCCTGTAACCGCTTCCTTCCTTGCAATCTGCCGGTATAATGCACCTGAATACGGCTTCTTTTGTTGCCGCCACCCTGCCTATTTCCCTCGGCGCGCCGAAACTGCCCGATTTATCGGACAGCATAATAGAGAAAGTGTCTGCAACGGGAAGTTTATAATATAGCACAAATCCGGTTCCGAGGCTGTCGCCGGCACAATAAACAGATTTATCGGCAGAAGCGTTTGTAATTCCCGACGATACAGGGGCAACGGCCATGTAATCGAACGTGCAAGCCGTATTCCCCAGTTTCCGCAATATAATGTTAAATGAATCTGCTGGCGGAATTCTGCTCTTTATTTTTCGGATGTACTCACCGGCGCCTATTATTTCGATTGTATCTTCAGATTTTTCGCCGCAGACGGAATAAGCAATCTTTCCGGTGGCAATGACGGAATCAGCTGCAATCCTTAATTCTAAGTTATCCCAGTAAATATTTCTCTTTGATATTGGTGATTTGATCGTTATCGTTTCGGTTGTGATTCCAAATACAGAAGGGAAATCGCACAGCCTGCTGCCTGGCGCAGCGATGTATTCAATATCTTTTTTGGAAGGTATGCCGAATTCATCTGCCTGTGAATCGCCGAATCCTATGGAAAATCCTGCATATTCTTCCGGATTGCCCGGCGTGGTTTCGTCCAACTGGCATGAACTGCCTGCAATAAGCCGCGGCTGGTGGGTAACGGTATATTCAACTTCGTAAGGGGCATCTTTGCCGCTGTTGATGGAAGCCCTGTCGTCGTCGTGAATGGCCAGCCTTTGCGGAAAATCATTATTGTTTGTATATGTCCTTGTCTCGCCTGAATTATTGTTCCATGTGCCGATATTTGTATATGTAGAAGAAGTCGAGGGGGTGCCAGCCCTGTAATCTTCGGTATAAACCGTGCAGTTGAAAGAGCGTGAGTCGTTTGTGGGGTATGCCAGGCTTACCGACGAACGTGGGGCAACCATCACCGACCTGTAGGTGCAATACTTCTGGAATTTCAGTTTTCCCGACCTAGGTTTATGGCTCGAATCATATCTTTCGGTAACGAGCCTTGAAATTGGCACCGACTGTGTGACACCGCCGAATGAAAAGCCGTCGATATACATTCTTCCGGTTGGCCCTTCCCTAATATAATGCATTTCCTGTGTTGTGCCGGGCCTCTCGCTGTTGCCTGCCCTTTCTTTGTTGGATTGAGTCTGGTCTCTGTCATGCTTGTAAAAAAGAACGTTTGCATTCCCGTTCACAATGCAGCCCCCGGTAATGGTAATAATATGAAGCCCAAAACTGGCTGGCGTTTGCTCTACTGTAACCCATGCTTCAATATCGGCCCCAGCCTGGCCCTGGCCGTAGAGCCAGTTTTTGTCGGGATATTTGCCGTTATTCCTGCATGTTGCCTGGCTTTCGCCGGTCGAGCTTGGTATCTGGTCTCCGTTAGCGCAGTTATCGGCCTGGTATTCCACAATTATCGGCAGGCCGTACATTTCGATGAAATCGAGCTTAGCGCGGATGAAGTCTCTCAGCGAAACACCACTGCCCGGCATCCGCCGCATTAAGTTGTTGAAATCCCCATAAACAGAGGATAAATTGCCTGGAATATTGAATCCGTACTTGTTTTCCATCCACGTCATGCTGTTTGCTGCAGCCGCAGGGCCGCAGCCGTTTTCGTCGCTTTCTCCGTTCAGGTCGTAGTTAGGCACATTGCAGCCATAATAAAAGGCGTTTGTAATATTGATGCCGGGTAACCATTTTAAATCAATAAAAAAAGTATCTGTGAAAGCATTTGCCCCTATTCCGCTGTAAGCCAAATTCATGCTGAATGTGGAAATAGGTGAACTGATTACCGGGAACGCTGTAAAATCATAAGCTTGTGTTAGTGGTGCAGGGGTTAGTGTGTAATTATAAAAGATCATGTTGCCTGGGAGTGCTTTGGGGTAGCCTGCACTATCCATCCTGAATAATGCGCAAAGTGTATCTCTTTTCAGAGTATTTACCTTGCTGCCCAATAGAACAAAATTACGTACAATCCAGAAGGGTTCGTTGTCGAACGGGCTGTAAGCCTGCATATTCAGGAACATGGCATTTGGCGGCGGCTCGTAGTCGAACGAGAGCATACCTGCAGCAGAAAAATGCTTCTCTGCGTTTTCGGTTCCGAAACTTATCTGGTAAAACTTGATATTCTCAATAGGTTCGGCCTGCGAAAACAAAACAACAGGCATCAGCAGGGATATTGCAGCGTGCAATACATAGTGTTTGAAACACATAAATCACCTCATTTCATAGAATTAACGAAAACAACAAGTAATTTATGCCATAGCTTCAGTTCATTTTACCTTATGCAAAAGTATGAAATTAAATTAAGAAATTGAAAGTTTATATTTTTTAATTTCCGATAGTAATCAGGCTTACTCCAGCTTTGGCATTTACAGCAGGCAACTTATATGAATAATAACTATTTACAGAATTTCGCCTGAATCGTAGATAGATTAATTTGCCAGAAAAATTTTCTATAATCCAACAAATTCGTAAATTATTAGCAAAGTTCATGTTGCATTGTCGATAACTTTATGCTGAGATATTGCTTATTTATTTGTGCCGTAATGTTTTCACTATCAGCCGGATGTTTGCAGGCGCAGCTTCCCGGCTGGCGCGGGGCCCTCTATTTCGAAGTCAACAACGGCTCCAATACCGAAGACCTTGTCGATTACCAGATACGCTTTACATTCAACCACAAGACGCTCGTTGACCGCGGCGATTCCAAAGCCGACGGCAGCGACCTGCGCGTGAGCGACTGCAAAGGCAACAAAATGCACTTCTGGATAGAACGGGGCAAAAACAGCACAGGCGCCGTCGTATGGGTCAAAGTGCCGTTCCTTGCCGCCAGGGCGCGCGATATTGTAATGCTCAGCTACGGCAAAGCCAACACTATGCCGGTGGAAGACCCCGACAGTGTTTTCGATTTCTTCGACGACTTCGAAGACCTTGGTATCACCCAGACAAAATGGGCAAGGGCGCAGAATGCCACGATTGCCGCAGGATGGGTGAAGCCCTTCCGCGAAAACACAGACTGGGGGGGCACCGATTACATGTATTGCAATAAAAATATGTCTTACCTGGGCAACCGCGGCATAGTGGAGTGCGAAGTGCGCAGCCGTAAAGACAATGTGGGCGGTAATATCATATTTTATGTGAATGATCCCAAAACGCCTAATCACTATATGATACAGCACGATACGCGGTTCCTGAACAACACAGACGGCGATTTCGGCTTCAGGGCCGCCACTAACAGCGGCGAAGTGCTGCCGCGATATGTTTATAAGTGGGACAACAACGAAAGGGTTTTCTACCAGATAAAGATAATTGCCAAAAACAACCTTTACCATTACAGGTATAGCAATACAAGCAGCAACCGCCGTATTTCGGGCAGTATCTACCCCGCATCGGGCTGGAACTGGAACCATATCGGACTCTCGGCAATGGGGATTTACGATTATAGTTTCGAGGTTAGTTATATTTGGATTCGTAAATATACTCCCGTCGAGCCGTCGGTATATGCCAAAGATATGAAAGTCATGACATCTGCGCCTGCCACTGCCGATTTCGGCAGGCTCGTCTGCGAAAGCGACAGGGAAATAACCCTTAACATCAGGAATATCGGCTCCGACAAAGTAAATATTTCCGGGCACCAGTTCGTTAAAGGCGTTTACAGTAAGTACGAAACCAATGGAGTGGATACCCTGAAATTCAATCCCGGCGAGATGAAAGAGATAAAAGTCAGGTTCTTCGGCAAGTTAGCCGGCAGGTACGAGGACACTCTAATACTTGAAAACGACAACCCCTGTGCAGCCAATCTGGTTGTTCCGTTGCTCGCGCTTAAGGATTCGGTTTATATCGCTACAGGCGGGCTGGTTATGGATACACTCGATATGGGGCATGTGTGCCCCGGCCGGGCTGTGGATTCTGCTTTTATTATTATTAATAAATCGAACATCCCAACATTCATCAAAGGCAGCCAATTAGATACTATTTTCCTTTACAAAGGCAACAATCCATTCCTCGATCCAATGGAAATCAATGAGGAAAGGCGAGTGAGGATTACATTTTCAGGCTCGGCCACCGAGGGTGTTTTCTATGATTCCCTGACCATAATCGACACCTGCGGCCGCGAGAAAAAGGTTTACCTGAAAGTGTCTGTTGCAGTGCCGGTTTTCGATATTTCATCGGGCGAAATAGATTTCGGCGATATTACCATGCCCTGCGATTCGGCTAAGACAATCGATTTAAGTATTACGAACAATTCTCCATATAATATACCTGGAATAATCAACAGCATCGAACTAAAAGGGCAGTTCGGCCAGAACGGCATCGGCTCTGTGGATATAACCTCAGGCGATACTATACCTGCCCACGGCAGCAAAACATTTAGAATTATTTTCCAGCCCCAAAAGCCCGGCGAATACGAAGGAGAGCTGCATATAGCAATCGAGCCCTGCGCTGTTACTAAGATTATTAAACTGAGGGCTAATGTCCCATATGTTCGTTTCGAAGGACTGCGCGACGGTATCGACTATGGCTTAATCAGGACAAACAGCTACAAAGACAGTATTATAGTATTCGAGAACACTGGTACGGCGGCAATTTCGGTTGAAAAAGCAACAGGAATAGCCCCGCCTTTCGAAATTGTATCTGTATCGCCTCCCCTGCCGGCAACGCTAAATCCGGGTGATTCAATCAGAGTAGCCGTTAGGTATAATTCAGCCGATACTCTGGAACATACCTGCCTGCTCAGCCTTGGCGGAATGCCCTGCTCATTTGCCGAAAGTGTGATTTTGAAGGGCAAGGGGCTGCCTATAATTGCCGAGGCTTTGATTTACATACCTAATACACATGCAAATGCCGGCGAAAAAATCATCATCCCTTTAATCCTGGAATCTTCCAACAATTTGGTGCAGAGCGGTATTGACGCATTCGAAGCGACTGTGGAGATGAACCGGACTTTGCTGAAGCCTACGGGAATACCCGAAAGTAACAACATAATAGACGGCGGCAAGCGAAGGATAAATCTTAGCGGTGTGTGGAACCTTCCGGACGGCATTTTGTATAATATGGAATTTACTGCCGCACTGGGCGATTCGGTTTGCACAGATATGAAAATTACCCGTTTCAGGTGGCTAAACGGGCTATCGAAAGTAAGCCTTATTTCGGGAAGGTTCTGCCTGGTGGATGTATGCTACGAGGGCGGCCCCAGGTTATTCGAAGATAGTAATGAACTGAGCCTGGCCGCTGTGCAATCGCCTGTTACAGGAATGCTGCAAATCCGGTACGGAGTAATAGAAGAGGGCGTTGCAAAGCTGCGGCTTTACGGATTGCAGGGCAACAAGATTGCTGATATTTACGATGGATATACAAAAGCAGGCAGCTACGAAGCTGAATTTGACGCAGGCAATCTAACGCGCGGACTTTATTTTATTTTGCTCGAAACACCTTCGCAATCAAGGGCCGCCAAGGTATTGATAGCCAATTAATCCATGAGAAAGCAGTTGTTTGTATGCGCCGGGAAACTGCCTCTGCGGATTTCAAAAATAATATCGGTACACATTAATTTTTTGGGGACCAAGCAAATGCTTCCTGATGATATGAGATTATATTCTAATAGCA
>DAINRZ010000253.1:0-5837 GCA_036741575.1 Kapaibacterium sp. (SeqCode) | reverse complement strand
CTGACTCAATTGGAAAATGACCGCGCCTACACACTGATGCCTAATACTTTTCCATTAATCAAGGAATTATTCCATCAAATAGAAAAATTTCCGAAGGATATTGTATGGGCAATTGACGAAATAATAAGTATACTTAAATCGACAGATTTTGCCTCGATAAAAAAGGAATTTTACGAGTATAGAAATAAAGAAAGAGGATTTAGCGATCCGTTCATATATTTTTATGAAGATTTCTTAAAGCACTATGATAAAAATCAAAGGGAAGTGAGGGGTGTTTACTATACGCCGGAGCCAGTTGTTTCATTCATAGTCAGGTCGATTGAAGATATATTGAAAAATTCTTTCGGAATAAAAGACGGTTTTATTAATAAAGATGTGACTTTACTGGATTTTGCAACCGGAACGGGGACATTCCTATTGAATGCTTTCAATCTGGCAATCGAACAAGCCAGGAAAATCGGTGACAAAGAAACAGTAAATAAAATCCTGAACGAACAAATAATGAAAAACTTTTATGGTTTTGAATTGCTTGTTGCACCTTACGTAATCGCCCATCTTAAAATCTCGGAGTTCTTCAAAGAATTAGGACTTTCCATTTTGCCCGGAAACAGGCTAAATATATATCTGACAAATACATTGACTAACAACGAACCTGAGCCATTCTTTTTGATGCCTTCGCTTTCAAAGGAAGGAAAAGAAGCCAACAGGATTAAGAATAAGGATGTTCTGGTTATCCTGGGCAATCCTCCTTACTCAGGTCATTCCGCGAATGTCGATAAATGGATAAGCAGCCTGATGAAGGCTTATTACGAAGTGGACGGGAAAAAACTCGAAGAAAAAAATCCGAAATGGCTCCAGGATGATTATGTGAAATTTATCCGTTTTGCACAGTGGAAGTTGGAAAAAGTTGACAGGGGAATAGTTGGGATTATTACCAATCACAGCTACTTAGATAATCCTACATTCAGGGGGATGAGGCAGTCGCTCTTGAAAACCTTCGACGAAATATATATACTCGACCTGCACGGCAATGCAAAGAAGAAAGAAAAATCTCCCGACGGCTCTAAAGATGAAAATATTTTTGATATTCAGCAGGGAGTATCGATTGCATTGTTTGTTAAAAATGGCGGCAAAAACGGAGATTGCAAGGTATTCCACAGTGATTTATTTGGATCAAGGGATAGTAAATACAATTCTTTGCTTCAAATGGATATTAAAAGCACAGATTGGAAGGCTATTAATCCAAATACTCCCTTTTATTTATTTAAACATAGAAACGAGGAGTCAGCAGGCGTATATAACAATGGATTGTCAATCAAGGATATATTTAGTATTTGTAGTGTAGGAGTTGTGACTTCCAGAGATGATTTTGTTATTGACGGCAATATAACAAAACTTAAAGAAAGAATAAGTGATTTTAGAGATTTGTCTATTCCAGACTATGAAATTCTTAAAAAGTATGACCTAAATGAAAATTCGAAATTTAAATTAAACAAAAGCAGATCAATTATTGCTGGTTTATCCAAAGTAGAATTTAATCAAAAGTTTTCAAAAATTCATTATAGGCCATTTGATTTTCGTTACGTATTCTATGATGATTCAGTTATAGAAAGAATGAGAAAAGATGTAATGATTAATATGCAAGAAGAAAATTTTGCTTTAATTTCAAATAGACAAAACAGACTTTCACATTATGCTCATACTTTTATTTCGGATTCTTTAGCTGATTTGCATATTTTAGAAACTGCAAATGCAAATCCATACATTTTTCCCCTTTATATTCTCTCCAACGGCGAAGACAAGATATTTTTCGGAGTGAAAGAACCCGAAATTGATTACGGAAGTAAAACGAAAAAAGGATTGCATAAAAAAGACAATTTTACCAATGAATTCAGGGATTTCATAATTAAGAAATACAAAAGCAATTACACCCCCGAACAAATAATGGGTTATATATATGCTGTGCTGAACAGCCCGACTTACAGAACAAAATATATAGAATTCCTGAAGATTGACTTTCCAAGAATACCGTTTACCGACGATGAAGAACTTTTCCGGGAATTGTCCGGTATTGGCTTTAATCTGATTGAACACCATCTATTGAAAGAATCTTATGATACTAAAATATGCCTTGTGAAAGGCTCAGGGCAAAACTTCAAAGTCGAAAAAGTGGAATACGAGGAACTGAAACCCGGAGAAAACCACGATGCCGATTTACTGCAGAAAGTAACAGGTGAAAAATCCGGCAGAGTATGGTTCAACAAAGACCGCTGTTTTGAGCCTGTACCGGAACCGATTTGGAATTTCTATATTGGTGGTTACCAGGTGCTTGAAAAGTGGCTCAAAGAGCGCAAAAAGCACGAAATCACCCTATCCAGTGAAGACATTCAGCACTTTATCAAAGTAGTGAATGTGCTGGATTATACAATTAAAACAATGAAACTTATAGATGAATTGACTAAAGAGTGGATATAAATTTAATGACTAAATGATTATAGGAAATTTAATCAAGTTAATAAAGATGAAAAAGGTCAAAATTTAAGTAAATTAAAATATAATCAATTGTATTAATAATTGAAAGGTTATAAATGAAAAAATTATACTTCATTATTGTTTTGATTACTTTAACATTTCCATATCACACTAAAAGTTGGGTTTTTAATATAGTTTATGTAAACAATGATTCTTATAAAATTGCACAATATGTTTACAATGAATTAAAAGAATCAAAATATTATAAATTTATAGGTGGTTTATACTCGAAAGAAGAATTTGATAGTACTTGGAAAACAGATTATGGAAGAGGAAAATTCTAAATAACAATTTTCTTTAATAAAGAAAAATCATTATACATCGGTTTATTTTATATGCTTGAGGGGCTTGACGTTGTTATGGATGTTCCATTAAGACCAGATAAAGGAATACCCAAAAATCCTGATGATTGGAAGGATATGAATCTTATATATTTAAAGATACCTGAAAGAGTTTTGCATTTTAGATTTTCAGGATATTCAAGTTTTATTGAAAGCCAATTCAATTCAGGAGCATCTGAGATAGAAAAATCGATATATCAAAGTATTAAGGATATAATAGAATAGTAAAGATATTTTTAAAGTATTAATACGATTAGATAAAAAGAAAAATCTGGATTTGTATTATTTAGGAAATATTATGAAATTTGAACCCGAATTTGATACGGTGATTACTGGCAGAATCAACTATGTTCTTGATTCACTAAACAGGTCACTTGCTCAATTTATTTCAAATAATAAAAAAGTAAAAGTTGGAGCTACAGGCCGAGAACCATTAAAAAGATTAGGTGAACATTTACTCAATACAAATTGGAAAAGATGTATAGTAAAATTTGAAACTACTTCCAAAGATGTTGCAGCAACAATTGAAGATGAATTAATACAGAAATTCAAAAGAAAACTTGCCAATAAAACAGGTGGGGGGGGTGGTTTGACCTATAATAGTAATATTTATTATGTTTATTTCCTTATTAGATAATATCAACAATATTAAATATTATTTTCCTTATAGGTGAATAAACCTGTCCTCCCTGTGCTGACATGCATACTTCTTAAATTCAATATATCAATAATACACGCGAGTCGTACACTAAGTACGGCTCTCCATGAAATCGGCTATAAGCTTAAACCCTTGAGTCGATATAGATTTTGTCTTCCGCTGGCTGAAGTGGAAATGGAGGTTGGTACTTTGTGATTGGTGAAAAAGCCCTACGGTAAACCATAGGATTGATAACGGTATTGTCCTCCGCCGGCGGGGGTGTCAACGCAGTTGACGGGGGTGGAATTGGTGATTGGTGGCGGTATTTTTCTTCCCTTTTTCATTTGAAATTTAGTGTTCGATATTTTTCATTTAACTCATATTTCTAACTTACCGAAAAATAATAATATCTGCTAAATGTCTATAATTGAAATATTTACACGAAACACCTAATTCTAATACCATGCAAGTCAAAAAATAAATTTTTCAATTTTTCCATTGTAAATTACCTCCGTTTGCCTGACTGGCAGCGGCGTTCCACAAGTTACGCAAAAATCGGTTTTGCCATTTTTGTGTAACTTTTTGACTGAAAAACTTGCAAACACAAATTTTTGAATAGTATATTTGTAATAATTGATGAATTTTTAAATTTGTCAGAAAAAGGAGAATGGGTAAGGTGGATTATTGGATTGAATAATATGTAGCGGCGTGCGTCTCACGTGGAAATTACGAATGTCGTAGAGACGTCCCGCCGGGACGCCTCAATATCAGAATCAGTTCAATATATCATTCATCATTATAAGAAATGGTTTTGCAGATTGCCGGCTTTTTCATAGTTTTGATAAATTAAAATACCCCGCCGACGGGTTCAATGAACGGCAGGGTATAATCTATATCAGTTCGTTAAGTGCTAATACGATTAATTATACAATAAATTGTTAATTTTCTTTAATAATCTATAATAATTTTTTATGAGAATATCAGAAAGCAGAAAAAGAAAGGCTTTGCCGGGATACAGATACCTTGGGTGCCCATTGACAAAAAACCGCTCGCCCTGGTGTTTCAGGATGTGCAGGCCCAGCCCCGACGGTTACGGCAAATGCGGCAGGCATGCCCCGCACAGCTTCGTTGGAAGGATTCAAAGTTCGATAATTGTTTACGACAATAAAAAAACACATGGTGACAAAGTAAGGATTTAGTTTTTTTCATTTTGATTAATTTTGATAATTTTAAGATAAAGAATAATTGTATAAGTACAAATCCGGAGGAATAAATTGGACGATGCTATTAAAACAGCCGTAAAAACAGCAATCAAAGCTGAATCGCTCGGAGTAACGTTCTATGCCGAGCTGGCAAAGAAATATGCCGACAATCCAGAACTCAACGAGATGTTCAAGCTGCTGGCCAGGGACGAGGTGGAGCACAAAAAGCAGTTCGAAGATATATTAAATTCGTTGGGCGACTCGGTTGGTTCGACAGACCAGGCCGATATAGAATTCCTTAAAAGCCTCGATATATCCGTATTTTTTGCCGGCATGGAAAGTATCGATACTAAGCTTACCCCTGCTCAGGTGCTCGAATCTGCTTTCAATTTCGAAAAAGAATCAGTATTGTATTACTCTGCAATGAGGGATGTAATCGGCAAAAGCCCACAGCTCGACGAAATTATCAGGATTGAAAAGCTCCATATGAGCCAGCTGATGAAAATCCTTGCTTCGGATTCCAGGTTCCGGGGTATGTCGGATACATGGGTTTGACCCCCACATTGAGGATTTAATTCCACATTGCGGGTTTAATTCCCAGCCCAAAAAATTAGCCGGAATAGCTGTTTGCAGGTATTCCGGCTAAAGTTTAATATCAGAGTGCTGAAAATTATACGTTTAAATCATGAAAAAAGTTACAATATTTTGTGATTTGTATTATTTTGCAGTATGAAAGATAATGAAAAAAGAATATATTATCCTTTGCTTGTGGATATCAGTAATTATAAATGCCTCGTTGTCGGGGGCGGTTATGTTGCACTGAGGAAAGTCAAAAACCTCATCGAATTCGATGCTGATATTTCCATCATTTCGCCTGATTTGTGCTTCGAGCTGGAAAATCTCGTTATGGCCCGCAAAATACCTTACTTGCGCAGGGTTTATGCTCCCGGCGATGCATTGCCGTACAACCTGGTTTTTGTAGCTACCAATGATCCGGCTCTGGCCCCGATTGTAAAAACAGACTGCGATATGACCGGTGCATTGCTGAATATAGCCGAAAGGCCCGAGCTAAGCAATATTATTATCCCCGCAACGATTAACGTGCATAGCCTTAATATTTAGGTT
>DAINRZ010000252.1:0-5840 GCA_036741575.1 Kapaibacterium sp. (SeqCode) | reverse complement strand
TAATTGACAACTGACTGCGGAGGCCCGAAAAATCCCCAGGCATAAAGAGACTTCTTCCCTTCCGAAGCAGTATTGCCGGAAACATAAGGGATGCTGTCGCTGCCACCGTAGTTTTTCCATTGCCAGCCGTTAGAATAAGGGAATTCACCGGTTTCTGAATTTTCGAAGCTGTCTGAAAAGATCATTTCAATATTACCCGATGAACCTTTAAGGGGAACTTTCAGCTCAATATCGCAGGGTGTGCCTTTAATAGTCAGGTAAGCGGTTACCGGCTGGCTCGAAGTAGGCTTGTATATTACTTTTGCAAAATATGCTCCGCCTGGTTTTATGGTTAATGGGAATTTTACTTTGGATAACTCAAACTGGCTGTTGGATAATTCGGCGCCATTCCATTTGAACTCCGTATCGTTCGATTTATTTTCGATAAGTATATCAGCCGTGGCTGTTTCTCCTGGCTTTGCCGTCAGGTCAACAACTGACTTGCATTCGATTACAGGCCCCTGAACATCCCATTGGATTTCGGCAGTATCAGTTTTATTACAAATATCAGAAAAAAGCACCCGGCCGGTATATGTCCCCGTTTGCGCAGATGTCCTTATTCGCGCAATACAATCCTTATGCCCGCCGGCAGGAATACTTATTTCATATTCCTGTAATTCTATAGTATTTGACTGTGCTTTGACAGTGCACTCGCCGCTGCCGCTGTTAGTAACGGGAATTTTAATTTCCTTAACGGACAAAGGGCACAAACCACCGGCATTGATAGCAGAATTCCCAATACTGAATTTTTGCTCCGCAAGTATTCCCTTCAATTCGATTTTATATTTTAATCCAGATGCAGCATTACTCGTTATTATCAGGGACGAATTATATTCTCCCGACGTATCTGGTTTGAAAAAAACAGAAAAGGAATAACTGGCTTTTGGCTCAATCGATAAAATCAATGGCTGTTCGGTCGATAACTTGAACGGGCCTTGTGGCGAAAATTCTGAGTGAGTAATGAATAATTGTTTATCGCCGATATTAACTAACCTGATAGTTTTCTCAATTTCAGTATCTGCACATGCAACTATCCCAAAATCAACCGATTTTGTACCGCCGATATCTGCTTCTGTTATTGGCGGAGCCATTCTCAAAGAATTGATTTTTTCTATTTCAATTTCTTTGACTTCTCCCGACCTTTTATTTATTTTCAGAGTCTGCGATTCCACGGAATAAAAAGTAATAATTAATGAAAGGGAAAATAACAATAACCTCATAGTATTAATCTCCATTAGCGAATAATGATAACTTTATAATTGATATAATGGCCGTAATAAAAGGCCCGGCAAAAATAAATCCCGGGCGCAACATCATTACCCGAAAAGTCTTTGCAATCCCATTTAGCCGTATCGCCTCCATTGGACGGTACGATTTTATTAATTTGAATCCCCTCGGCATCGAATATGTCAATCTCATATAAGTTTCCTTCGGGAAAAGCGAAAAAAGCCTGCCCTGAAACAACTGGATTGGGATAACACAAAAATTGTGGCAAAGGTGGATTATCATCAACCGTAGTTTTATTGCCAAATTCCAGGTACTCGATATCATTAAGCGGTATTGAATCAGGTGTCCCCGAGGTATAATTAACAACAAGCGGAAAATTAGTCATTCCATAGGGCGCAAAAGTAATTTTCTTTATTTCATCGACGGGGAAAGACTCAAATGTGGCGTCAATTTTAAAGAATTTCAAAACATAGTCCCCGGGATTTCCTTCGAACCTTGCCTCTGAAATTTCTTCCAGATTAATAGTTTTTACCCCTGAAATGGTTTCAATCTGAGCTTTTGGTTTTTGGCCGAAGGCAGAATTAAAAAAAAAGTAACAAGCAACAAATAATAGCGTAACTTTTTTCATTTTTTCCCGTACAATTGTTTATTAATATTAAATACAATGTATTACGTGAAACGAATATTTAAATATAAACTTAAGTTTCAAATACATATACGGGAAAAAAAAATGAAAGTTTCAAGAAAAGAAGAAAAAGTAAGGGGAAGAAATTCCTGCCTTTCGATTTTAATTTTTTTAATAATTATCAGTTTCAATGCAAAAGCAGAATTCTGGACTAAAACAAACGGCCCATACGGCGGCACTATATTGAATTTCGTTGCTTCTCCGCAGAAAATACTCGCAGCCAGCCCCTCGAGTATTTATTCATCGAACGATGGAGGCGACACCTGGTCAAAAATCGATTTCCCGAATACGTCGATTTTCGAGCTTGTCCGTTGCGGCGACGGAAAACTTTATGCCAGCTGCGTCAGTATTCTTATGGTATCCGACGACAACGGCTCGACCTGGACAAATATCGCAAACGGCTTAATGTCGAGTGCAAACATTAAATATACCAGAAGGCTGAATTCCGGCAAAGTAATTTCTATTGCACACAGGTCGCACCAGTATAATAAACTGTTTCTTTATGATTCAATTAACAAAACCTGGTCCATGATACCCGATGCTGCCGGCCTGCATCTTTGTATGGAATATTCCCCTGCAACTAATAACTTGTTTATCGGCTCTTATCAGCAGGGCATCTTCCGTTCTGATAACGACGGTAATTCGTTCACCTATTGCGGCCTTGATACTAACTCGGTAATCAACATTCATATTGATTCACGAGGCTGGATTTATGCCGGCACTTATAACAACGGAGTGTTCTATTCGACAAACAACGGCAACAGTTGGAATCATCTGCTTCCTGACCTGGATTTTGTTTCTGCCGTTTATTCGGATGGCACAGGTGCTATTTTTGTCGGTACCAATTTTAACGGCATTTACAAATCGGATAATGACGGCCAAAGCTGGGTGCAGGCAAACAACGGCCTTGTGGATAAATATTCGAGGACATTCTGCAAAACAACGCAGGGAAGTATTTTGCTTGGCCAAAATTGGGCTGGCGCATTTAAATGGAAGCAGGCAACCACGAGCTGGGCTGATGTTTCTGAAGGCCTTAGCCCGATTGGTATCATTGATATTGCAAAATTGAACAATAACGAAGTCTATGTTTCCGCAAACAACAAAGGAATTTTCTATTCCTCGAATAGCGGGCAGTCATGGGCATTGCGGTGCAACGGCCTCCCATTGGGAAATTACAGTAAAATTGCATTAAATTCATCCGGAAACGTTTTTACTGTTAGCCAGAACGGCGGTGTCTATCTTTCGACAAATAAAGGCATCAGCTGGAATTGTGCTTGTCAGCCTCAGAGTACACCAGATTTGGGCGCTTATGTAATTAATACTGCAAATAATAACCAATTTATGGGGTTTTCGAACCAGGGTATCCTGAAATCTACCGACGGTGGAACCACTTGGGTACAGAAAGGCCCGGCCGGGCTGACTGTCAAAGATTTTGCTTTCGCTACACAGAGTATTGGCGTTGCCGTTACCTCGGAACAGGGTATTTATAAATCAACCGACGGCGGAGAAATCTGGAGCCTTGTTAGTTCGCCTACTGGCAGTTATTTATCTGCGGGATATGCCGGAAATAATGTCTTTTATGCCGGAGGAAACGAAGGGACTATTTACAAATCTACCGATGCGGGGAATACGTGGCAGGCAAAGGGCAACGCAGTATCGCCGGTTAATGATTTCTCTTTTTCGGGAAGCGATAAGGTTTATGCTTCAACTGACGGCAATGGTGTTTATCTTAGCCTCGATGCGGGAGAAGTTTGGAATAATTATGTTTTGGGGCTTCAGGGACTAAATATGAACTGTGTGGCTGCTGTCAACGATACGGTAACACTTACAGGAAACGACGATGCATTATATACAACATCGTCTGTTCTGCCGCAATTAACAAAACCGGTACTAATCTCGCCTGATAATTCAGCTAAAAACCAGATATTAAATCCGAAACTCGTATGGAGTTCTGTTACAAATGCTACAGGCTATAAATATGTTATTTCCACTATGCCCGACTTCTCTTCTGTTACAGAACAAAATACAGTACAGGACACAACCGTACAAATCCAGACATCACTTGATTATGGTGTTTTGTACTACTGGAAAGTATGTGCTGTGACAGATATTAGCGAAGGTGCTTATTCACAGGCAAGATCGTTTTCTACTTTAATTGTATCGCCGGTGCTGATATCACCTGCCGATAAAACTACCGGGATAGGCATGCCTCTGATTTTTAAATGGCATTTTGTTCGAAATGCGGGGATTTACCACGTTCAGTTAGCTGAAGATATTGACTTTAAAAAGATTATTGTTGAAAAAGACATTGAAAAGGATACCATTTACGAGCAAGAAAAGCTTTCATCATTTAAGAAATATTACTGGAGGGTGAAAGCCCTGAATGATAATGCTGAAAGCAAGTATTCGGCAGCCTGGGATTTCGAGACAGGAATGCAGCCCCCTCAACTGCTGGCCCCCGAAAATCATTATTACTCCATCGATCAGAGTGTCCAACTAATATGGAGCAAGGTAAACGAAGCGGAGTATTACATTACCGAAACATATAATAAAGAGAATTTTACGGGTGCCGACCTTGTATCCAGGGATACATGCAAAGGCGATACCTCGATTACGAAAAAATACAATTACGGCGCAGTAATTTATTGGCGGGTCAAAGCTTCTGCAAACGGCAAAGAAACGGGATGGTCTGATGTCCGTGGTTTCTCGATAGGAGAAAAGGGACCTGAATTGTTATTGCCTGAAAATAATTCTTCCGGCCTGGATAAACAAATTATGCTTGTGTGGCAAAAAATTAGTAATGCAGATTTCTATGAAGTAAACGTGGCGACCGATAATGGATTTGATAATATAATATTCAATGGCGAGTCCGGCAGCGATACAGCCAGGTTAAGTGAGGAACTTATTTACGGAGGCACATATTACTGGAGGGTTAGAACTTCGAAAAGTTCGAAATTATCTTTTTGGTCCGATATATGGAGATTTAGTCTCGGCGCTAAGCCACCTGTGCTAAGGCTGCCTGAAAATAATAAAACAGGGTTTCAGCAGGGAGAGGAATTCTCATGGGATATATACCCCGGAGCAATAGCATACGAGATTCAGATTGCTCTCGATTCGGGATTTACAAATATTATTGAAACAAAGAATGATTTATCGCAGAGGAAATTCGTATCCGGCAAACTGGATATGTTCAGGAGATATTTCTGGCGGGTCAGGGTAATACTAAAGGATAAAAACTCCTTATGGTCGAATACCTGGTCATTCGAAACCGGCATTGGAAATCCTGTGTTAACGAAGCCTTTCAATAATGCAAAAGAAGTTCCACCCGAAAAAGTAGAATTAAAATGGGAGCCTGTCGTCGGTGCCGAGTATTACAGGCTTTGCCTGGCCAACGACAAGGACTTCCAGTCTATAATCTGTTCCAGGGATACAGTACTTTTGAACTATTACGAAGTCGCCGATCTGGAAAAGCAGAAACACTATTGGTGGCGGGTCAAGGCTCTTTGCGAATTGGGAGAAAGCCAATGGTCGGCTCCGTTCACATTCGAAACCGGCGACAGGACTGCTGTGGGAGATGATAATAAATTGAACATAATTTCGGTTAATGTTTATCCTAACCCGTTTAACTCAGCAGTGCAATTTTATATGCAAAGCCAAAAGAGCGGGATGCTCAAGCTTAGGATATGCTCTATGACCGGCTTGGTATTGGACGAATTAAGAATAGACTTCACAGAATCAAATTCAAACAGTGTAAACTGGGCTCCTGGCAACTTAGTCCCCGGTATCTATATGTTTTATATTATGGATTTAAAAGATGGTATTTTATTTACGGGCAAGCTGGTCAAGGTACATTAAGGATATAAAAAGTTTGGCAGGGAGTGTAAAACCG
>DAINRZ010000251.1:0-5857 GCA_036741575.1 Kapaibacterium sp. (SeqCode) | reverse complement strand
GAAGTAAACCTCTTTATACTGTTGATGGCAAGACTTCGACTTTGTTCGACTTCAGGGACAAGCTGAATCAATTACCAGAGTTGAAAGGTATTGCCATAAACTTGCATGGATTAAATAGTGCAATAAATAGAATCCTCGATCCCATTGCTTTTGCTAAAGCTACTGCCAATATTGAAAAAGATTATCCCGATTTCAAATTCCTTATGGATGAATTCAGGGACGGAATACTGCTCTTTAAGGTAGAGGCCCTCGAAGTATGGGATAAACTGAAATTCGATTCGACAAAAGCAAAAGAATATTTCCTTAAATCGGGGAAAACATATTATACCGACCATGTTTACGACATTAGCGAAATTTTTGTTATGTCCGATTCAATGGCAAAAGTGTTGTATAACGAAGCAAAACAGGACGGGGCTGATTTTGCCGGCCTTGCAGAACAGAATACTCAGCGTTCAAAATTCAGGGAGAAGAAAGGCTCCTGGGGCAAGGTTGGCGCAAATGAAAATAAACTTGCCAAAATGGCATTCGACAAAGGTATAAAATCACCGGCCATTATGGAACCAGTGCCATTTGAAAACGGGTATTCGGTTGTTAAAATCAATGCTTACGAAGCGCCAAGGGTTAAAACATTCGAGGAAGCAATTCCCGACTTTGCGCCTCAGTACCAGGATATGGTGCAAAAATCGCTTACTGAGAACTGGCTAAGTAAAGTAAAGGCAAAATTCCCTGTTAAAATCAACGAAGCAGAATTATCCAAAATTATAAACGCTTTGAACAAAAATAAAGGTAAATAGAGTATTATGATAATAAAAAAAGCGGCTTATTTAACATTCTGCATGCTTATATTCGGTATGGGCAGCAGCTTTGCTCAGATTGTTGGCCAGGGCCAGACACTCGATAAAATTGTCGCAGTTGTCGGCAGGGAAATCATCATGAAATCCGACTTAGATGCCCAAATGCAGGTAATGAAGCAGATGGACCCAAACCTCGATGTTAACGATCCGGAAAAAAGGAAGCTCGTGCTTAATATGCTTATCGATGAAAACCTTGTTATAATGAAAGCAATCGAGGATTCCATCGAAATTAGCGAGGAGGAATTGGAAAACCAGTGGAATTACTGGCTTGGCAGGTTAATCGACCATTACGGTTCGAAAGAAAGAATCGAGAACATATATCGTAAGTCTATCGACAACCTGAAATTCCAATATAGGGACATTATTAAAAAACAGCTGCTGGGCGAGCAAATGACCAGACGGAAATTTGGTTCAGTTACTGTTTCTGCAAGAGAGGTAAAAGAGTTCTATGAGCAATACAGAGACTCGATCCCTACAATACCGGCTAAGGTAGAACTCTATCATATCGTTAAAAATGTGGAAGTGAAGGGCGATGTCAAAGAAGAGTTGCGAACAAAAGCAAAACGAATAAGGGATTCTATCCTTGCCGGCGGAGATTTTGCCGATTTTGCCAGGCGCTATAGCGCCGATACTTACTCAGGGGCTAATGGAGGCGACTTAGGCTGGGTAAACAAGAATAAATTTTATCCCGAATTCGAAAAAGCTGCTTTCGGCCTGCAAAAGGGCGAAATATCCGCTCCCGTCGAGACCCCGTTTGGTTTTCATATTATTCAGACTATAGACAAAAAAGAAGATGCAATCAACGTAAGGCATATACTTTTCAAATTCGAGGATTCGGAAAATAGTAAGCTGAAAGCCGTAGAATTCCTTAAAGATTTGAAAGCTAAGGCAGACAGCGGCGCTAGTTTCGAAGACTTGGCGCACCAATTCTCCGACGAAGCTGAAACGAAAGGTTTCGGAGGCAGAATGGGTAAATTCGCTATTCCAATCAGCCCGGCAACCATGATGCCGTTCGACTATACACCTAATAATTTAGACCAGATTGTTGCCGAATTGAAAGCAGGAGGAATTTCGGAGCCCATGCCTTACAAACCAGATCCGAAACCCTCTTTCAGGATTATCCTGAAAAAGAGTTTTACCCCTGAACATAAGCCTGATTTGGATAAAGATTACGATGAACTGGAAAATATTGCCAAGAATTTTAAGCAAAGAAGAATGCAGCAGGAATGGATCCAGGAGCTTCGCAAACAAATGTACTGGGAAATTAAAGATAATTTATAGTATTTATAAACCGTTGTTATATGTGAATGTGGCTCCTATACTGATTGGGAGCCATTCATTTGTCCGGGAAATTCCAAGTACAGGCAAAGCCGTGTAAATACCGAAAGATGAATATTTGCCCAGGCCAACGGAAAAATCATAGCTTAATCCCAGGTTGAACTGTAAAAATATTTGGTTGTAATCTGGTATCCTTGGATTGTATGTTTCGCCTATATCAGCTTCGGAATCTGTAATATCGTAAGTAAATTTTGTTATTATTGATGACCTCAGCGAACAGTCGAGCCTGAAATATGAACCGAACAGCCTGAACCTGGCACCAGGTTCGAGAATAATTCGCTGCATATCTGTATTTACTGTATATTCCGATATTAATGTGCCGCCGCCTCTGATTGGATAAGCCTCTCCCTGTGCCGAAAAACCGGAGCGGTAGTAGCCGTACATCACTTTTAAAAAAATCGAATAATTTCCCGGCCAGTATTCAAAATTCAATCCTAAAGCCCCTGAAAATCCGGTACCATCGCCTAAATTGCAGCAAAGCCTGTAATCATTTTCAAGCAAAGGCAGAGTAGCGATACTATATGTAAAATCGGCAGTCCCCGACAAGCCAATAAAAAACCTCGGCGTATTGAACGGCAAACGGGCAGAATACTGCCAGTCGAATCCCTGAGTAAAGGCTTCGCCCCAGGATAACAATAAAACTATGACAATTACAATGGTTTTACTCTTCATCTTGCTACCACTATCCTGAAAATTTCATAGAAATAACCATCAGATAATTCTGCATAATAAACTCCAGGGGCAAAACTACTTAGGTTAACATTGCACGAATATTCGCCTTTGCCATAAGCTCCCGATTCGGGATTAAGAATTTTTTGGCCGTACAAATCGTATAAATTTACTTCTAATTTTGTAAATTCATCAATTTTAAAGTTAATACTTAAATTATCTGAAGCAGGATTTGGTATTATATTCATTATGTTGAATTTTTTGAGCAGCCCAGGCACTGCTTTTTGCTCGAGCCCGCAAACAGAATCGAGGGAAAATAAACCGTTAATGCTGCTAAGATTTAAAACCCTTGCACATATACCATTGCCAAATTCAGGATTTCGGAAAGTAATATCGGTTGAAATTTTGGAGCCGAGGTAAGATTTGAAAATCAGGTTAATAAGAGTATCGCTGGGATTAAAATATACCTTTTCGGGCATTTTCAAATCGACAGATAGTACACCCATGGGTTTTTCGGCGATTTTTATATCTGTTTCAACCGCATCTTCGGCAGCAGTGCCTGTTTTAATGAAACCGACATATTCAAGCAGGTTACCGTCAAACGAAAGAGTATCCCGAAAAGTCCTGGCAGTTCCTATCAACATTTTATCAACAATTAAGGGCACATTGAATATCGTCCCGGGCTTTGCTTTCAGCGCTTTGCTGATTCCTATCTGCGACGGGCCCGGCTCGGTTATCCTGGCTTTAATATTTAGTTCATAACGATTATATGGCGGGAACGAATTGTTTTCGATTACCAGCTTGGCATTATAATCTCTGTTCACTTCCAGGCCGCTGGTATTAAGGGATATATATGCAGTGCCAAAAGTATTCGGGCCAGGCGGAACAGACATATTGCCCGGTACGATGCTAAATGGTGTATTGCCGGGTTCGATATACATTCTGTCTATTTGAAGCTGTGCTTTCCCGTCATTGAAAACCTTGAAGGAATCGATTATTATGGCAGGATTCTCGGGGCATAAAACTACATTGCCGAAATCGACAGATTCGGAAGTTATCTTTATTTTTGGCTCGACTACTTCGGCTTTAAGCAGGAAAACTGTTTCCCTGGCATCCGATGGAAATCCCCTGATACCCCTGCTTGCGATATCACTATCGAAAATTAACCTTGCTTTATAAACACCTACATTGGCAGCAACGAAAGAGTCCACAATATTCCTGTCCTGGTTTTCCCCTATATTAGTTCTATCGAACTTGCTGCCGTCTTCAATTTTAAAGTAATCCGATTCAGAGTCATCATTTTCATTTAAAATCCTGACTCCTTTAGAGCCATAAAGAATATTCCCGGAGTTCTTTAAGCTAATCTGAAAATGCCTAATCTCATTTCGGAGAATTTTACCGATATCAAAAATTATAGTTTCCTTACCGTTGCTGAGAAATCCTTTAAATATTGAGTCAACGTTAATGCAATCATCATAGTTAATAGATAATTTCTGAATTACCCCGAAACCCCTGACCGTATCCCTGACAAAATCTATTGAATCTGGGAAATTAACAGGGTCGGGCCTGTATTTTAGAGCTACCTCGATTATATCCTCGCCGGGATTAACAGGATAATAACCGATTTTCCAGTCGGCCCTGCTAAATTTGCGGTTTTGCGGAAAATTTAAATTAGAATTATAAAAATCAAAAAAGAATTCGGGCGAGGCATCCTGCTGCCTGGGTGTCAGCCAGTTAGTATCCTGAGCTTCCACTGTAAGCCCCCTGTTGGAGGAATTCTGGACTGTCCAGTTGTACCACAGGGTATCTGTAGGGTTAACATATACTGAATCTAGAAATTTGTAGTTTTCAAATCCATCCAGGACTTTGTTCGTTTTCCGGAATTTCAGGACATACCATTTATATGTAAGGAGGTCCGATTCTTTTAGTTCCTCGATAATTGGTACACTATCGGAATCGAAAAGGCCTATTAGCACCTTTGCAAATTTATTCTTTGAAATCGGGTCGTTAATAGTGTTTTCAGTATTATAAGTAATCCTTATGTTAAACTTATCGTTGCTATTCAAAAGTTTGCCCACCTTGTTGAGGTTATCTTTCAGCAGTTCAAAATCCAAAAGGCCATCATAAGATTCCAAAGAAAAAGAGGGTTTTTTGTATGCTAAAGATATTTCTTTAATGCCTGTATTGAGCAATTCAAAATTAAGCTGGAGGCTGTCTCCGGGCATACACATCCCCATATCAAGAAAGTTAATATTGGGCGGATATTCTTTATTATAAGCATCGTAGGGATACTCAACTGATTTAATAGTTCCCGAAGCTTTATTCTGGGCAAAACCAACCGTAATGCAGCAAAACAGCAGGAAAAATAAGTAAATAATCCCAAATAGTAATTTAATTTTCAATAAAAAATTAAAAAAAATATAAAACATAATTATTACCGGCAAACGTCATATAACCTCAAATATTGTTGTAAGTGCAACTTTATCGTTAACAAGTTGTCTTACTTGTATTAGTAAATATGAAAAATATTTTAAAACACTATTTAATAATTTTCTGCGTTACTGAGATGAATTATAAAATGAAATTATTGGAGGAATTAATGAAAAGGTTTGGTTTTACACTAAGTTTTCTTCTTTTGGCGTTTTTATATTCCTGTTTTGCCCAAACACAGGACAAACCCGAGGTATCTGCCGATAGCAACGGTGTCCCGAAACTTGAAATTGTGGGTGGTGATACTTACGATTGGAAAGACGTAACACCCAAAAACAATCCATTAACGGCAAAGATTAAAATCAGGAATACCGGCAGCGCTATGTTGATTATACCCGATGTTAAACCAGCCTGTGGATGCACAACAGCGCCGCTCGACAATGATTCATTAATGCCGGGCGAAGAAGCTACCCTCGATGTAACATTAAGAATAAGCGACAGGTCGCAGAACCTTTCTAAAACTATTACATTAATTACAAACGACCCAAAAGCCCAGAGGAAAATAC
>DAINRZ010000250.1:0-5873 GCA_036741575.1 Kapaibacterium sp. (SeqCode) | reverse complement strand
TCAGTTTGTGGGTCATAAATGCTGTATCCGCGCTTCAGGAAAATCTTTGCAATCGATTCTACCTGAGCGGCATATTTCTCGTCCGCCAATTCATTCCAATATGGAACTGTTAGCCCAGCCTGGCTGTTGAAGATTGAGAGGCTGAATTTTTCGAAATCCAGTTCAATACTTAAACCATCCGAGTTATCCTCAATAGTTTCGTAATCTATACCAAGTTCAAATATTTCATCGACTAATGCCCCCATTTCGTCCTGTGATATAAAATGTATATCGTTTTCGGCCACCTCACCTTCGAGCAACTCATCGATGCTATCGGGGCTGAGATCTTTTGTTTTTACAAATAAAATATCATAACTCATATAAAAAAACCTGTAATTCGTTATCAACAATACAAATCTAATGAAACAAGGCCGGGCAGAAAAACCTTTTTTCTAAACTGATATTATGTAGTGAGCTACCTTCCAGTCAACGCTGTCAGCATCAGGATTTTTCCCGCTTCGGTATTGTCGGGGTTAATCACTTTTTTGAGCACCACGCGAACAGGAATGTCGGCATCCCGGTCAGAAAGCAATACAAGTTTGAGATTGTTTACTTTCAGCAGGCTTTTCATGTAATCTGTTTCTACCATAGCAGAGGTATTATTCCCGGGCCTGGCAAGTTTAATGACATCAGTAATATTCAGGCCTGCCAATTTTTCACTTTTTAGGCCCAGCAAAGCTACGGTGGCCTGGCTGTAGGATATGATTGTATTGCCGGGGTCGAGCAGGATAATGCAGTCGGAGACCATTGCGAGCGTCTGGACGAGCCAAATCTCGTTTTCGCGCATCTTCTTTTCAATTCTATTATTATAAATAGCCACTTCGATTTGCATTTTCAGGTTTTTCAGGTCATAAGGCTTCATTATTACATCGAAGCTGTTTTTTATATCTGCTTCTTCAAAAATTTTAGCGTCATCGTGGCCGGTAATAAAAATAACCGGAATACTATACTTAGCCCTGATAGCTTTTGCAGTCCTTATACCGTCATACCTGCTGCCAATCAGCTCGATATCCATCAATATCAGGTCTGTTTTATTGTTCCCAACGTAAGAGAAGGCCAGAGTGCTGCTTGCGCGCACTGCGGCATCGTACCCGAGGCTTTCAACGTTTTTCGCGGTTAGCTTAGCCATAACAGGCGAATCATCGACTATGAGTACCTTATATTTTTCATTATTCATATCTTTTTGCCATTTGTTAAACTATCAAATTTAGTATCGTTAAAAAAGTGAAATGATTTAGGAAACTTGAATTGAAGAATATCCGGTTAAAAATAAAACAGATAGTGTTAACAGGTTTTTTTTAAAAGATAAATCCTGAAAGGGCTGCCTGCAGTTAAAGGGCCGAAATCATACCCTCCGTAAACAGATTCAATTACGAAGCCGGCATTTTGTGCGAGCGATTCAATTTTGCCGTCGCCGAATATAAAATATCTGTTTTCGAATACTCTCTCCCCTGTTTTTTCTCCTGCTTTGTTATACTCTTCGTAAATCTGCTTTGCCATTCCCATTTTGCTTTTGCCGTCCCAATACCTTCTGTATTTGAAAGCAATAAGGTTTTGTGTAGCAGGATGATGAAATTCCGCCCCTCGGTATTCCGTATCGTTTACCCTTAGGTTCGCCGGATTGTGAATGGTCAGGCAAAGTATTCCATTATCATCCAAATGCATATTAATGCTTTTGAGGCATTCATTGTGCAAGGACTCGTCTGTCAGTTCATGAAAAGACTGGAAGGGAATAAAGATAAACGGATACCTTTTATTCAGTTCAAAAGCGCACATGTCGGCTTTCACTATATCGATATTCAGGCCATCTTTTGCTTTCTTGTCCTCCAGGATTTTTAGCAGCGATTCGGAAATGTCGAGGGCTGTCACCCTTATTCCAGCCCGGGCAAGCGGAACGGTTATCCTGCCAGTACCGCATGCCAATTCGAGCACTTCGGGATATTTCCTGCATACAGACAGCCAAAACTCAATATCGTAATCTGTATTTACATATGAGTCGTATATATCTGCCACAATATCGTATTTTATTGATTGATTCATTATTTTATCCAAGATTAATTTATTAAATTATTGACGGCAAGCTATATGAAATTAATTTGTACAATATAAATTAATAATTCCTAATATATTTATTCGTCATACCTAATATTATGAATATTAAATTAAAAACATTGATGCTCACATTGCTCATCGCTATTTCCGGAAGCGGATGCAGCGCAGGGGATAGTGAAACTGAAGGCAGAAAGGAGGCTGTTAAAATGAACGCAGGCAATCTGGATACAGCGACATTCGGATCGGGGTGCTTCTGGTGCACTGAAGCGGTATTTCTCGAGCTGAAAGGAGTTGTCAACGTATCTCCAGGGTATTCCGGCGGAGCCAAGCCAAACCCTACATACGAAGAAGTATGCTCCGGCGAAACAGGCCATGCCGAAGCTTGCCAGGTAATATACGATACGACCGTAATAAGCTACGAAAAGCTGCTGGAAGTATTTTGGATGACTCATAACCCTACTACATTGAACAGGCAGGGCAACGATGTGGGTACGCAGTACCGCTCGGTAATTTTCTACCATAACGAAGCACAAAAAGGCCTTGCCCTCAAATATAAGCATAAACTGGATGAATCGGGCGCTTTCGACAAACCCATAGTTACCGAAATAAGCCCGTTTACAAAGTTTTATACTGCCGAGCAGTATCACCATAATTATTACAATAACAACAAAAACCAGGGCTATTGCAGCTACGTTATAAAACCAAAACTTGATAAATTCAGGAAAGTATTCGGGGAATTACTAAAGTAAATGCCAAAAAAAATTAACAGCTAAGTACTGAAAAATGCCTGTGCTGCCAAATTATGGCCTACACAGGCATTTTCTTTTCTCATCCCACATTGTAGGTTTAATTCCCCGAAGCTTGCTTCGGTGTTCATATTTTTTGAATAATACAGATTAAATTTAGCAATTACTCAAAAATCTTTAATTATACAGATTCTTGTATTACAGCCTCGGTATCGGTGACTTTGCAGCTTTTAATGCACCCGAATAATGTAGCGGAAGTAAAGCCGTTTATCCTGACTTTAACTGTATCGCCGACAGCAATATCGCCGTTATGGTTATCGAATATAACCACTTTGTTTGTATCGGACCTGCCGCGCCACCTGCACCGGTCTTTCTTGCTGGGGCCTTCTACAAGCACTTCGTGCATATTGCCTATTTCGTTTTCGTTCAAGTCTTTCGAAATGGAATTCTGCAGCTCGATTATCTGGTTAAGCCGCCTGATTTTCTCATCCTCGGGCACATCGTCGTCCATTTTGAAAGCCTGCGTACCCTCGCGCGGCGAATACCGGAACATATAGGCTCCGTCGAATTTTATTTCTACCAGTGCTCTGAGTGTGTCCTGGTGGTCTTCAATTGTCTCGCCCGGAAAGCCTGCGATAATATCGGTGGAAAGCGAAGCATCGGGAATTAATTCCCTTATTTTATTTACCCGCCCTATAAAATGCTCGATAGTATAATTCCTGCGCATAAGGCGGAGTATCCTGTTCGAGCCGGACTGCATGGCAAGGTGAATATGCCTGCATATATTATCGTGGGCGGCTATCGTTTCAATAAGTTTATCGCTCAGGTCCTTGGGGTGCGAAGTAGTAAACCTGAACCTCATCCCCGGCAGAGCCCTGGCAGCCATTGCCAGTAAATCGGGGAAATCGACACCCGATTCAGTATCGTTGTAGCTGTTCACATTCTGCCCCAGGAATGTAATTTCCCTGAATCCGGAATCCCACAGCCCTTTTATTTCTTCGATTACCGACCCGGCAGGCCTCGAGCGCTCCCGCCCGCGTGTATAAGGCACCACACAGTAAGAGCAGAAATTGTTGCATCCGCGCATAATAGAGACCCATGCGCTAATGCCTTCGGTGCGCAGGGGTTTTATATCGTCGTAAGTTTCCACCCTGCTCAGCTCCACAGCTATTCCGTTGCTTCCACCGAAGGCGCTGCCTATTAATTCGGGGATTTTACGGTATTCGTCGGGGCCAACCACCAGGTTAACCAGGTCTTTTGCGCCCAGCAGGTTATTGCGCAGCCGCTCGGCCATGCATCCAAGTATGCCGATAACAAGGCCGCTGTTCTTTTTCTTGTACTGCTTCAGGTGGGTCAATTTTTCGAAAATCTTCTTTTCGGCATTGTCGCGCACCGAGCACGTATTGAGTAATATAACGTCGGCGGCTTCGGCGCTGCCGGCTGCTTCATACCCTGAATCGGCCAAAATGGAAGAAACTATCTCCGAATCGCTCAGGTTCATCTGGCATCCGTAGGTTTCTATATAATATTTGGGCCGTTCGTGTTTGCTCATTTTATATTCATCTATAATTCTCATATTCCGGAAAATCTAATTCAACAAATTATAATACCTGTCAATTTTTTCTTTCAATTCATAAATACTGAAATTCCTTGCCATCCTTATTGTTTCCCTGCCTTCGGCAAAGACGAGGACGGCCGGGACGGTGAACACGCTAAATTCTGCCGATGGTTCGATATTATGCGATAAATTAACCTCGGCAAATCCCATTTGTGGGAATTCGTCTATTAATTCGCTGATTTTTGGTTTAATTTCGGTGCAGACACTACAATCGTCTACCGAAAAGTAAACCAGGTTAAGCGGCTTACCCCCCAGAAAAACCTTTATTTCTTCTGAATCGGTATAAAGAGTCAATAAATTTCCGAAAAAATGCAACAAAATATTGGATTTACGACATAGAAAGCGGAAAAATATTTTAAGATAGTAAGTTTCTCAGTTTGGAAATACCATCGATATTATTATTTTAAATTTTTTCACAAACAAAATTTGAACTATGAATTTTAAACCTATTCTAAGTGAAATCAGGAGCTTTCTCGCAGCCAATGCCGACGAGGCAATCGTGAAAAAATACGCTTATTACTTCAAGGAAGGCTACGACGGCTACGGCGTGGCACAGGAGCCGTTTTATAAATTCAAGGACGGGCTTATTGAAAAATACTGCAAAACAATGAGTATGGACGATTGTATCGAACTGGGCAACCTGTTATTTGCTTCGGGCAAGTACGAGGAAGGCAGCCTTGCAATACTGATGCTGCTGGCATACAAAAAGGAATTCAGCAGGGCAACGCTCGAAATCCCGGCTAAGTGGCTGGAGGAATATGTGGCCAACTGGGCGCATACTGATTTTATCTGCGGGGAGCTAATGCCCGAACTGCTGCTGAATAAGCACGCCGATTACACCGATATGGCCGGCTGGCGCACATCTCAATCGAAATGGAAGCGCAGAGCCGTGCCCGTCAGTATGATAAAGGTGATGAAAAAAGCCGGTGACTTCACTGAATTTTTCGATTTTATCGATCCGTTGATGATGGATACAGAGCGTGTCGTTCACCAGGGCCTGGGCTGGTTCCTGCGGGAATGCTGGAAGAAACAGCCCGAGCCGACCGAAGAATTCCTTCTCAAATGGAAGAACACCGCCGCCCGGCTCATTTTTCAGTATGCCACCGAGAAGATGACAAAAGAAAATAAAGAACGTTTCAGAAAAGATAAAGTGAAGAAGGTGTAATAATTTTATTTTTTACGTCAAGTGAAAAAGTATTGGAAGAAAACCCAATTGTGGTTAATTCCTTGTGGTTTAATTCGATTAACAGATCATTCTTCAATGATACTCCGAAAATTGCTTTGGGATTGTTAAGTTTTTGGATACGTTTTCTATCTCATTTTACCACAATAATAATTCACTAATTTATTTTTCTGATGAACTTTTTGGTTCTATATCGGTAACTGTGGGTAATTTTTTCTGTCAATGGGGCAAGCCC
>DAINRZ010000249.1:0-5878 GCA_036741575.1 Kapaibacterium sp. (SeqCode) | reverse complement strand
ATATGGGTTAAAAGTATCATAAATAATTTGAGAATTATATGGTGGGTTGCATAACAAATCAACGATTTCAGGGTACTTTTTTAAATATTCATTAAGTAACTTTGATATAAAGTCTTCAGGTTTGTAATTCACATGTATACCAGCTATTGTATCAAGATTGTAATATCTTCCCTTTTGTGCAAAGCCATCCAAAATATTAATTAATTGATTAAAATCCCTATTATTGCGTAGAAACTCCAAATCTTTAATCCTAGCAGATGCTTTTTGATATAATGGAAATTTTTCACATGTATCTATAAAGTATTCTATTAGCACCTTTATATCATGTCCTTTATCCTTCATTTCTCCTTGGCTAGGAAATCTATTGTTTTCATTGTGAAAGTTGTAGCAAAATAGTATTTTCAGAATTCTTTCGAAGCCAGTTGAAAGGAGTAAAAGTGGTATGAATAAATCAACTGTTGTGGGTCCAAATGATGATAATTCCTGAATACCTTTTCTAATGCAATTATAACTTATTCTAATTTCATCACTTAATGAAATATGTGTTGTAGAATATGACATCTAATCATTTAAAAGTTGTTAAATAATTTCAATAAATTACCAAAATAATTTCATTTTTTATACTTTTCCCAATAAAAAACCTTCCGAAAATTATTCATCGGAAGGTCTTAATTTATGATTACTTTATTCTCAATAATTATCTATCTGTGCCCGCTGGAGCTTATCGGAATAATCGACATAGACTGTCTTCCATTCCGTGAAAATATCGAATACCGTCCAGCCGCCTTCGCGGTGGCCGTTGCCGGTGCCTTTCACGCCGCCGAATGGCATGTGGGCTTCGGCGCCTATAGTCGGTGCGTTGATGTACGTGATCCCTGCTTCGATTTCGCGTATAGCCTGGAAAGCATGGTTTACATTGCGGGTGTAAATAGATGAGGATAAACCGAAATCGCAGGTGTTTTGCAGTTCGATTGCATGCTCGAACGACTCGGCCCTGGCAACTGCCAGCACAGGGCCAAATATTTCTTCCATAAAAATGGTATGGGCCGGGAGTACATCGGCGATAATTGTCGGCTCGTAGAAGTTGCCTTTTGCCAGTTCGGGATTCGAGGGTTTTTTGCCGCCGCAAATCAGCCTGCCGCCTTCTTTAAGGGCAATTGCTACGCATCTTTCCACGTTGGCAAGGGATTTTTCGTGGATTACCGGGCCAACGTCTGTGCCTTTAACCAGGCCGTCGCCGAGAACGAGCTTTTCGGCTCTTTCTTTCAACATACCAAGTACTTCTTCGTAGCAGTTTTTATGAATTATAAGCCTCGAGGTAGCCGTGCACCTTTGGCCTGTTGTACCGAATGCTCCCCACAAAGCGCCTTCGACGGCGAGTTCGAAATTAGCGTCGTCCATTATTATCTGTGCGTTTTTGCCGCCCATTTCGAGCGAGCATTTTTTGTTTGTCCTGCCGCATACTTCGCCGATTTTATACCCAATATCTGTAGAGCCCGTAAAGCCGATAACTTTTATATCTGGGTGCTCGACGAGCATATTGCCCATATTGCCTGTGCCGAGTAGAACATTGAATACGCCCGGAGGCAGGCCGGCTTCGTCCATTATTTCTGCAAATATTACCCCTGAATGAGGAGCGTCTTTCGATGGTTTGAATACTACTGTGTTGCCTGCGGCAATAGCTGGCAGTATTTTCCATGACGGAACCGCAACGGGGAAATTCCATGCTGTGATAATACCGCAAACGCCTATCGGCACCCTGAACGACATATTGGACTTGCTGTCCATCTCACTGGGGGCTGTATAGCCAAAAAGGCGCCTGGTTTCTGTGGCGGCGTAATATGCGGTGTCGATTGCTTCCTGCACGTCGCCTTCGGTTTCGAATGTGGGTTTGCCCATCTCGCGTGTCATTATCCTGCCGAGTTCTTTCTTGCGGCGGGTAAAGATGTCGCCTGCCTTGCGGATAATATCGCCGCGTTTGGGTGCGGGCACTCTTTTCCACATTTTGAATGCTTCTTTGGCTACTGCAGATGCAACGTTTACGTCTTCCTGCCCCGAAAGCGGGAATTCTCCGACTATATCCTCGCGGTTTGCAGGATTGATATTATTGAAGTACTTGCCCGAAAAAGGCTCTACCCATTGGCCGTTGATATAATTTTTAAATCTTTCCATCATTTTCTCCGTTCATTAATTCAACCATCAAAAAAACTTTTTAATTTTTTGCAAATAAATAAACTTCAAAATAATTAATGTTCCAGATATTATTTGTATTATTTTAATCCCGCATGGCGGGTTCAATTATTTGAAGTTAATTCGATTAACAGATTATTCTCACTGATACCCCCGGTCTTGTTTTCGGGATTGTTCATTTAATCGGGAAAATTGCCGAAAATAATAACATCATTGAAAATATTAACAATTAAGGTGTTGGCAATGTTGAAAAACGCAGTATTAATACTAATTTTTATGGTTATTTCTTCGGTTGGTATGTTCGCCGAGGGGCATGGGGAAAAGCCCCAATTGGTGGAAGGTATTGTACACAGGCACCACAGCCATCATGCAGGTTTTTTCACGGGTGTGACATCGAACCTCGAAACTAAATACAATGATTTCAGTATCGGAGTCGATTACGAATACAGGCTGCCTGTATTAAAGAATATTTTCGGGATTGGATTAATGGGCGAAGCTGTTTTTGGTTATGAAACTGAGTATATTGCCGGCATTCCTGTATATGTCCATTTAACTGATATTATACGGATATTTGCTGCTCCGTCGTTGCTTTATGTGCCCGGACCGGGCGGGGAACCTGCCGCCGCCAAAGATGAACTGAATAAGATTCAATCGGCAGAGTCAGCTTCTCACACTGAATATATAACTGTTGCAGGATTGTTTATCGATATACAGGCCCATGATTTTACATTATCGCCAACACTGAAATTCGAGTTTATAGGCGGGCATGTCTCAATAGCATATGGATTAACCTTTGCAAAAGGATTTTAGATTTTGTATTATTATATTTTCGAATAATGAAAATTGTAAATTAATGATAGAATTTTAATGGAAAGAGGCAAGGATGATACCCCTTAAAGTGGCTATACTATGGCATTTTCACCAACCGTATTACAAAAAGGAAAACGAGTTTATTATGCCGTGGGTCAGGCTGCACGGAGTAAAGGATTACTTTGATGTGCCCGAATTGTTTCATGAATTCCCATCGCTAAAACAGACAATTAACATTGTACCGTCGCTCAGGCTTCAGATTGAGGAGTATATACAGGGCAGGACAATTGATAAAATCCAAAGGCTGACTCTTATAAAACCTGCTGATTTATCGGAAGACGACAAGGCCGAAATCATCAGGTTGTTTTTCATGTGCAATGTCGATAATATGATTATGCCTTATGAACGCTACAGGGAGTTATTCGATAAATCGAGGAACCCCGGGTATGCTCTTAAGATATTTGCCGAGCAGGACTGGATGGACCTTCAGGTATGGTACAACCTGACCTGGATAGGCCAGTTTTCCAGGCAAAAAAATGCCGTAAGGCGCCTCTACCGCAAAGGAAGGAACTTTACAGAAGAAGAAAAAAGCCTTGTACTCTCGGTTCACAATGAAATACTTACCCAGATAAAATCGCAGTTGAGGGCGCTGACAAAGCTCGGCCAGCTCGAAGTAAGCTGCTCGCCGATGTATCACCCGATACTGCCCCTTGTTTACGATACGAAATCGGCGCGCGAATCAATGCCGGATGTCGTCTTGCCCGAGCCGCAATACGAATACCCAGAAGATGCAAAAGCCCAGATAATCAACGGTATCGAATACGTTAAGAATTCTCTTGGATTGCAGCCTGTGGGTATGTGGCCCTCCGAAGGTTCCATCAGCGACAGCGTACTCGAATTAATCTCCGTGGCAGGAATTAAATGGGTGGCAAGCGATGAAGATATTCTAATTAACTCAATAAAATCAAAATATTCATACCCTGATAAATATTTTCCGCGCAAATTTAAAACCCGAAAAGGCGAAATTGCCATTATGTTCAGGGATCACCAGCTTTCGGACTTGATTGGCTTTACGTACTCGAACTGGAACGGATTCGATGCAGCAAGCAATTTTTGCCACAGGCTGAGGCAGATCCGGCAGGACCTGATAAGCGCTTATGGCGAAGAATGCCTTAAACATGCTGTCGTTCCGGTTATTCTCGATGGAGAAAACTGCTGGGAATACTATTTTGAAGATGGTGTCCATTTCAGGCGCGATTTGTTCAAGCAATTGACGGAATCAGCCGAATTCAGGACGGTTACATTTTCGGAAGCGACGAAGCCCGAACATCTAAACTACCTGCCTGCTATAGACCATATTAATGCCGGCTCGTGGATAAATGCCAACTTCAAGATATGGATAGGCCACGAGGAAGACAGGGCAGGCTGGTCGATGCTTGCCAAGGCGCGGAACGCACTCGAGAAAGCAAAGGATTCACTAAGTGTCCAGGATTATATTAAAGCGCTCGAAGAAATATATATAGCCGAAGGATCTGACTGGTTCTGGTGGTACGGCGACGAGCATGTTACCGAAAATAAAAACGAATTCGATGAACTATTCCGCTGGCATATAGAACAAGTCTACAAGATTGCAGGCACCGAGCCACCGGATGACGTTTTCGTTCCGGTTCACGAAATCAGGAAAACAGCTTTTCTGGTCGAGCAATCGGGGGATGTGCACCCGGTAATCGACGGCGTGATGAACGACGAGAAAGAGTGGCAGTATGCGGGTTATCTCGATGCTGCCGCTGCAATGTCTTCCATGCACCAAATAGGAGCGCTGTTGCTTAGGTTATGGTTCGCCTCGGGCAATTCGAATGCCTATTTCAGGATAGACACCGCTCACAGGCTGAAATCCGGGGAATCGATTGAACTAATCATCAATGCAGCCCGAAGAATCAGGATTGTTATCGAAAAGAATCTAATATCGCTTTACTCAGATTACCCGATAAACCTGAGTTCTTTCAGGTATGCAAAAGAGGACATTATCGAAATTGAGCTGTCGAGAAGTACGATTTTTGATAATTATCATGAAACGAAACAGGAAGCCGAGATAAAAATTATTACTAAGACTTCCGAAGGCGAAATCGCTTATCCCAGGCAGGGCAGCGCAAGGGTATTATTATAATTGTGTTTTTGTTTCTTGAATTGCAGATGATTTATCTGCAAATGATAATAATTTACTTGTTATATACACATATGCATAAAGAAAGATGTTATCACATTTGTAAAGTCACTAAAATAATAAGTATTTAATAGAGTGTTGTATTAAGCAAGGTAAATAAAATACAATAAAATTATATCGTTATGAAGGAGAATCTTGAATATAAAGCATGGCTTACTGAATTAAAAGCTAAGATACGTTCGGCTCAATTTAAAGCTGCTGTAACTGTTAATACTCAACTGATAGAGTTTTATTGGGATTTGGGTAAAATGATTGCCAATAAACAAAAGATTTGGGGAAGTCACTTTTTGGAAAATCTATCGAAGGATTTGAAAGCCGAATTTCCAGAAATGGAAGGATTTTCGGTAACAAATTTAAAGTATTGCAGGCTATTCTATAACTTTTTTTCAGGCAGTCCCCAAGTTGGGGACGATTTAAAAGAGTCAATTAGTCCCCGGGTTGGGGACGAATTAGGTTCAGAATCCCTGGACATAGTCGATTGGGTGATTTTTAGTGTTCCATGGGGGCATATCAAATTAATTATAGGGAAAATTAAAGATTTAGATGAGGCGATATTTTATTTAAAGCAAACAATAGAAAATAGTTGGAGCAGAGATAATCTTGCTTTACAAATCAAAAGCAATTTATATAAAAGGGCAGGCAAATGTATTAGCA
>DAINRZ010000248.1:0-5887 GCA_036741575.1 Kapaibacterium sp. (SeqCode) | reverse complement strand
AAATTTAGAAATACCGCGAGGGGATATCATTTACTCTACCTCATGAATTCAGGACTTCTGGAAATAGTATCCTGGGGGGTTCGAATATGATACTGAAGCTAAACTCGGCCGATGTGAGAAATCATACTGTAGAGGAAATCAACGATATGGCGCGCTCTATTCTCGAATCGGGCAAGAACCTGAACAGGATTGTGGAGAATTTCTTGTTTTATGTGCAGATACAAACTCTTATCAATCATAAAGATAAAATCGAGGAGATGAAAAACAGTACTCTATCGAATCCTGCAGAAGTGATTTACGACGTTTTAAATTCTTTACCCGAGTGGGGCAGCAGGAAAGATGACATTCATGTCGAACTGGAAAACGCCGGTATAAAGATTTCTTTTCTTAATTTCAATAAAATTGTGCATGAACTGGTAGATAATGCAATGAAATTCTCGGAAAAAGGAACAAAAATTGAAATTTTTACACAAATAACCGCCGGCAGGTACTGGTATAAAATATCAGATAGCGGCAGGGGTATGAGCGAAGACCAAATCAAAAATATCGGTGCCTACAAACAGTTCGACCGTTATATCTACGAACAGCAGGGCGCCGGACTGGGATTAATTATTACTAAGCACCTCGTCGATATGCACGACGGCACTTTCGAAATCGACAGCAGGCCGGGGATAGGAACAACAGTATCGTTTTCATTACCATTGGATTCAATATCATAAGCCGGCAGAAAATGAAAAACGACAATGATACACCGCAGGCCCGCGAAATATCGATAAATCAAGGGATGAGCCTGCACCTGAAGTCAACTCTTGCCGAACTGCCCCTGTTCAATGCCCAAAAGGATAGCAGCGCAATCCTAAGCGATATAATAAAGTTGTTCACAAAGAATCCTTCTTTGCCAGGGATTATCACTGTTAGCGGCGGCCGTTTCGGTGGGTTTATTTCAAGGCGTAAACTCTTTGAGCACATTAGCAAAAAGTACTCTCTCGAAATTTTTTCGCATAGGCCTGTCAGTTTATTTATTGATTCAATTAACGACTACAGCTATCTTACGCTTCCGTCGTCGATGGCAATAGTCGAAGCTGTACCCTTGCTATTAGAAAGGCCAAAAGATTCTTTTCAGGAACCGATTCTCGTCGAGTCCGAAAACGGTGACTACCGGATTCTTGATACTTATCAGCTAATTATTGCCCATTCAAAAATAAATACTCTGGCATTAAACGCACTGAACGAAGCTATGGAGTTCAAGACAGATATGCTGAACATGGCAGCTCACGACCTGAAAAACCCGCTGGGTACTATTAACAACCTTTCGAAGCTGACACTTGCATTTCTTGACAGAAAAGAAGGAGATATTTACGAGATGCTTACCCAGATAAGGCAATTGGCAGAACACATGCAGGAACTTGTTATGGAATTGCTTAATTCCACTGTTATTGAAAGCGGAAAAATGTTGTTGAAAAAACAGGTTATCGATTTTGGCGAACTGGTAAACGCTCTCGTTTATCAGTCAAAACCTGCCGCGGAAAACAAGAACCAGGCCATCAATACATCAATTGCCTCCAAAGAGCCTTTATATGTGATAGGAGATATGATAAAACTACGGGAAGCATGCGACAACCTCATCAGCAATGCTATTAAGTATTCTCCGCTGGAAGGTGTTATTGAAATCATGCTCGACTCTAATGGCAGCATGGCAGTCTTTTCTGTTAAAGATCAGGGGCCCGGGCTTAGCCAGCAAGACAAAGAAAAACTGTTTTGCAAATTTCAGCGCCTCTCGGCTCAGCCAACTAACGGCGAATCGTCAACAGGGCTGGGACTGTTTATCGCCAAACAAATAGTTGACCTGCACGAAGGCAGAATCGTTGTGGAGAGCGAGCCAGGCAAAGGCGCCAGGTTCTCGATTGAAATTCCCATAACAGTACCGGAACCTGAATTAACTGAATAATTATATCTGCTCGTTTTTTGCCGGGTCGGCCAATTAATCCGCTTTATCATTAACAGTGATTATTGTTTCATAACTTCACCACTCCCCTTCAGCCGTTTAACCAAATTCCTAATGGCATTGCCGCGGTGGCTGATGCCGTTCTTTTCTTCTTCTGTCATCTCGGCGAATGTAGTGGAATAACCCAGAGGCATGAAAATGGGGTCGTAACCGAATCCGGCGTTGCCGCGCTCTTCGCGTATTATTATGCCCTCCACGCTGCCATCTAAATACTCTGCAGCTCCGTCGTTTATGTAGCAGATAACAGTCCTGAACCGTGCGGTACGCTTTTCATCGGGTACGCTTTCAAGCAGCTTCAGGGCTTTGGCCCTATTGGCGGCGTCGTTGCCTTCCTGGCCGGCGAACCTGGCAGAATAAACTCCCGGCTGCCCGCCTAAGGCGTCGATTTCCAGGCCGGTGTCATCTGATATGCAGGGCAATCCCGTCAAATCGAACAGCTCTTTTGCCTTAATATAAGCATTCTCCTCCAGTGTCGAGCCTGTTTCCTCTATCTCAATATCTCTACCAAGAGTTTCATTTATCGAAAGCAAATCGTATTTTCCGGGTAAACCGGCCTCGAATATACTGCGTATTTCCTTCAATTTGTGACGGTTATTCGTCCCAACCACAAGTTTCATAAGTATTATGTTTCAATAGTTGAATAAATTTAATAATTTAGCAAAATTACGTTCAATCAAAAGAACAAAAAAGTATTTATAAGATAAATTATGCAGGAAATAGTATATCATACAAATTATAAACTCGAAAACACTTACTGGTGGTTCATTGCCCGCAATGACATTGTCGGCAGGGTAATCGAAAAAAAATGCCCGGGGCTGGCGCACGGAGATGAATTGCTCGATGCCGGCTGCGGCACCGGCGGCTTTGCAGGGTATATAGCCCAAAAGTACAAAGTCATCGGGCTGGATACATCAGAACTGGCGCTCGACTACTGCCGCAAGCGTGGCCTTACGGATTTATTCTGTATGACTCTTGGCGAGTTCCCTGCTAAGGACAGGAACATCAAAGCAATTACCATGCTCGACGTAGTAGAGCACATCGAAGACGATGGCGGAGTAGTGAAACAGGCTTTCGACTTACTCCCCTCCGGCGGCTATTTTATTGCTGCCGTACCTGCCTACCAGTGGCTGTGGAGCAAACATGACGAAATACACATGCATTACCGCAGGTATAACAAAAAGGCATTCCTAAAGCTGATGAGAAATGCAGGTTTCGAAATTGAATACCACAGTTATTTCAATTTCTTCCTGTTTCTGCCGGCTGTGCTAAAGCGGTTTATATCTAAGATATTAGGTGAAAAAGAGCCGGTATCGCCGGTCGATGAAGTCTCCCCTTTTATGAATAAAATACTGACAAAGGTATTCAGGTTCGAGAGCAAGTTCCTGCCCGGCGTCAGGTTCCCATTCGGGATTTCGTTCCTTGCCGTCGGCAGGAAACCTTAATTAAGTATATGTTTTATTAATAGTTATATGGAATGAAAAAGACACCTGCAAAACAAACAGTTGCAACGAAAAGTAAAAAAGATACTGTGAATTTAACTGCCGAAGCGCCGAGGAACCTGCCGCTGTGGTCGGTAGCAGCTTTTTTTGTTGTCACAACATTATTATTTTTCTGGGATAATATTTTCGGTTCGGCTTTCTTTTGGGAGGATTTCGTAGAATATGTCTATCCGACACAGTCTTTTGCTGCAAGTTCGAGCGGAATACCATTCTGGAATCCGTTTACCTTCAACGGGATGCCGTTCTTCGGCGACGCACAGGTGGGATTCTTCTACCCCTTCAACAGGCTTCTGGATATGTTTGTCGGCACTGGCGGCACACTACCCGTAGGCGCTGCCCAGATGGTTATTATAATTCACTTTTTCATTGCCCAGCTTAGCATGTATTTCCTGGCAAGGTCATTCAGGATAAGTTCTTTTTCGGCAATTCTTTCGTCGGTATCCTATGCGTTTTCCATGCTGATGATTTGCCATGTCATACATCCCATGATGATTTACCACCTGTCATGGTTCCCTCTGATAGTAATGTTCATGATTAAGGGCTTACGCGAATCTAATATCAGGTGCGGGGCAATTGCAGGCCTGCTGTTGGGCATGACGATGCTCTCCGGCCATCCCCAGACAACGCTCTACGAAATGTTCTTCTTAGGGCTGATTTTTATTTGGTACTTAATAGCAGATATTAAAAACAAGGCATTTTCGGGTAAATCGGCCACAAGGTTCATAATAGCAGGGATTTCCGTATTCATAATAGCGGCAGGAATATTCGCCGTGCAACTGCTCCCGACCAACGAACTGGCAGGTTATTCCCAAAGGGAAGAGATTACATACGAGAAATCGAGCGAGGGCTCGCTTCAGTTCAAGCAGCTATATTCTGCCGTTGTCCCTAAAGTATTCGGATACATCGACCCCGGTAAAGAGCAGGAATATGCACAGTTTTACCTGCAATTCCCCGACGGCTACAAAACGCACTATTTCTGGGAGACATCCTACTATTTCGGGATTGCTGCACTTGTACTGGGTTTGTTGGGCATCGCAGGCACCTGGAAAAAGCGTGAAACAGCCATGCTTGCCGTATTTGCATTTATAGGCTTCCTGTTTGCCCTGGGCGCCAATGGCCCTATTTATAAGATATTCTACGGGCTCCCGTTGTTCGGCAGCTTCCGAAACCCCGCAAGGATGATGTTCATCGTAATTTTCGCATTCAGCCTGCTGGCCGGGTTTGGTATGGACCTTTTGTGGCAAAAAGTTAAAGACAAGAAAACACTTTACTTTTTCCTTGCAGCGGCTGCAATACCGGTAATCATGGCATTAATCACCAGCTCCGGCAGCAATTTTGGCGGGTTCGGCACTCCTGAGCAGTTTATTGCAGAAATTAAAAGCAGCGCACATATATCTCTGTTGATTATAGCAATAGTGCTTATAACAGGTTTCCTCGTCAACAGGAAAACCCTCAGCTTCCAGAACGGGGCTATGGTTATAATAATAGCTGCAGTAATTGATTTATTCCTTGCAGGCGCTTACTTCAACAAAAGCCCCCAAAACCCGGCTGATAAATACATAGTCGATGCTAAATTAAATGAAAAGATAGAGAAGTTTGTACCAAAACTACCGGATGAACCTTTCCGAACATCGATGCGCCTCTACAACCCATCGTATATGGCAATGCCGCGCAACCAGGGATTGCTCAGCAGGATAATGCTGGTGGAAGGCTACAACCCGTTAGTGCTGGCAAAGGGAATACCTCCGGTATTCGAAGGCCTTGACAAAGACCAGTCCCGCCAGAAAATACATGATATGTACAATGTGAAATTCGAAATCGGCATCGATTCTGCTATAGGCTATGCTAAGTTTGTAGAGAGAAAAACCATGTTTCCGAGGGCATGGCTTGTGAATACTGTCAGGGTGGTTAAGCCCGAAGACGTAGAATATACCATGAAAAAGAACGATATCGATTACCGTAGGGAGGTCGTGCTCGAAGAAGCGCCGCTGGCAAGCATGACAGGCGACAAAAAGCAGTTCGATGATACAGCCGTTAAATGCACCGAATATGAAAATAATAGTATCAAATACGATGTTAACTGCGGCGAACAGACAATTTTGTGCTTTAGCGAAATATGGTACCCATCGTGGAAAGCTTATGTGGACGGCAAGGAATCGAAGCTCTACCGTGCAAATTATTGCTTCCGCGCCGTCGAAGTGCCTGCCGGCAGCCACGAAGTGGAATTGCGTTTCGAGTCCTCATCATTCGATACGGGAATGATTATTACCCTGCTTTCATTAGCATTGGGCGTAGTATTAGTGATATTCGGCAAGAAAAAAGACTGATGTAAATTGCATTTAACCTTTATGGTAAACGGATATATTAACGTTGTTCAGTTTTA
>DAINRZ010000247.1:0-5895 GCA_036741575.1 Kapaibacterium sp. (SeqCode) | reverse complement strand
CGAAATCGCGTTTTTTCGGGCGAAAATGGCTAAATTTTTTGTTAGGCGAGGCTAATAATCAATTGATATAAATGAAAGGAATGAACCATAGTGCATATTGTATTATATTGCAAAAGAAATGCAGCATTACGGCCAGTGCCCCGTATTAGGCGATCTGCACCCTGTGGCACAGCCGAAATCAATCGTCCGGCAATTCGATTTTCCAGGTTATGCCGGCAGGCGGTTTGGGCAGCGACCTTTTAAGAATCCAGGGATTAAGAACTTTAAGGTTCTTATAAGTAGAATTATTCAGCTTTGCCCATCCGGCCAGGTCATCAATTTTATAATCAACATCAATAATCCTTGTCTTTTCGTTGCCGTACAAATCCTGCTTTTGAATATTAAAACCATATTTGGCATAGTTTTCCATCAGTTCCTTGATAATAACAATCCTTAAGATGTATCTGGATGTCTCTTCGTTCAGGTACAAATCGTAGAAGTCATTGGCCGACTGGTAGCCGATGTTTTCTTTCAGTCCTCCGTGGCCCATGTTGTAGCCTGCTGCGGCAAGAGTCCAGGATTTATTGCCGGCATAGCCCGATTTCAGGTACTTCATGGCGGCATAGGTGCTCTTTTCGGGGTGCCGGCGCTCGTCCACATATTCGTCCACATGGAGCCCCATCGCCTTTGCAGTGCCCTCCATAAACTGCCACAGGCCGACTGCACCTTTGGATGAGCGAGCCATATAAAGTGCGCTTTCTGCAACGCTTATATATTTGATATCCTCGGGCATCCCGCTTTCCCTGATAATCCTTTCGAACATAGGAAAGTATTTTCCGGCCCTCTTTAAATAGAGTACAATCTGCCCTGGCTGCTGAAGCAGCATATAGAACTCGCGCTCGGCCCTTTCCCTGACTTCGGGAATACCCAACGGGACTTCTTCGCCGCAAAAACTGAGCTTTGCCGGCAGCGTCAGCGATGAAATATATGAGTAAAAGTTTGTATCCGAAAGCACTATCCTCTCGGCCCTTACAAGTTCTTCGCTATGTTGGTTGCCTTCGTTGCCGCACGATGGCAGCAGGATAACGAATAAAGCAATTACTATAATCATCGGCTGCCTATATTTAAATTTATAAACTTGTTGCAGTGCTTCGTTTCTCTGTCGTCATTGGATGCGATAACTACAATACCGTTGCTGTGCGCCTGGCTTAGTATTATTTCATCGATAATTGCGACAGCTTCGTTATCGAGGTTTGTAAAAGGTTCATCTAAGAATAGTATATCCGGCCTGCGCGAAACGGCAATAATATACTTTACTCTTTGTTTCATGCCCGATGAGAAGGTCTTAATATACTCGTCCTTTTTATGGTAAAGGTTGAAAAGCTCGAGTAGGCCTGCCGTTAGTTCCTTATCGTGTTCCCTGCCGCAAAGGCTGGCTGCCATTTCCAAGTGTTCGATTGGCGTAAATTCTTCGTATAAATTTAGGTATGGGCTTACAAATGCAATATGATCGCGAATATCTCCATCTACATATTTGCTTTCTATTGTATAGCTTATACTGCCGGCAGTAGGAACTATAAGCCTGCAAAGCAGTTTGAGCAGTGTGCTCTTGCCTGAGCCGTTTCTCCCCGAGACGGCCATTATGCTGCTGTTTGCCAATTCAAAGCTGACATCCCTGAAAACTATGCTACCATTGAATGTCTTGGCAAGGCCATCCACTTTTAATGTGATATTTTTTCTTCTGCTTATAATTTTTTTAGGTAAGCCCATAATTACCTTATAATTGTAAATTTGCCAATAATCTTCTCATTGCCCGATTCGACAACGAAAATATAAACTCCGGAGCTGATACCGGCAGGTAGGTCATTAACTAAGATACCTCTATATTTATTGATTACCTCGATTGTGTAGCTGCCGCCATGGACAGATTTCATGGATTCATCGAGTATTGCAAGTTTTACATTACCGTAAAGCGGTGCTCTATCGGGAGCAGGAATAAACAAAGCATCGTCAATTGCAGGCCTGTAAGGATTTGGGAATACTGATTCCCTAAAAGCAGATAAAGCGCCATTGTACTGAAAAATCCTGCTGCACATACTGTCGGAAGAAAACGTCATTTTATAATAGAAATCAGTAGTACCAACTCTTTCAAATCCTTCGGTAAAGATATCGGCACAAGTATAAGTAAAGCTCTTTTTATACTTAGGGTCTGTTCTAAAAAATACAGCAGCATTAACATCCTTGTTTGTTACTATTATATCCAGAGTATCTCCCGTTGTATAAGCGTTGCCGGGAAAGCAAAACCTGAAGAACCTGAATTCGAAAGGGTATAACGAGCCGTCCACGATATCGGACGGCGGATCGAAATGATATTCCGGTTTCACAGGTATTACAGGGTAATCGGCAGCAAAAGCAAAGTATTTGCCGGGCACCGCCCTATAGCCTGTATAATAAATCCATTCCATAAACTCACACCATGCCTGCCCGAGGCCCGAACCTGCCTCTTTAATAGCTTCGTCGAGAGCCAGGTAAATATTCATATCATGTGATACCTTTTCCCACATATTTCTAAGTATTTGGTCGCCAAACCTTCTGTAAAGAAACTCGCCGAAGATAGCATATTTGTATCCGTCGTCAGCCTCTTTTCCTATTCCAAATGGCGCCGATGCCGGATCGTTGAACAGCGACTTGACAAAACTAATATAATCGCCGATTTCCGGGAATAATCTTACCTCCATGGCGGTACTGGCCATCTCGTGCAGCAGCCTGTCGGGAGTATTGCCGTAAAGCGACTGCACGGCATGGTGCAGTTCGTGGGCGGAAGTAATCTTGACAAAATCTACAGGCTTGTATACTTTATAAGACTGCGTCTTTGAATCAACTGAATCGTAAGGGCTATAATCATTATCCATTACGATAAATGAGTATCTGCGGGCATACTTCCACTTGCCGGGTATTTCGGCGCCAGGGTATGTTAGGCCGTAATAACCATCTTTACCCAAGTCGATAAGGTAAATATCATAGGCTTCCGAGCCGCCTGAATTGTCGTCGGGATAAACCGGTTTGTATCCGGCGGATTTATAAAAGCTATATGCATATTCGAAATAGTATGCAACCGAATCCACAAAATCGGGTATGCCGTTTGAGTTCAAATCATCGGGCGGAACAGCATTTATATTTTTCGTATCGTTAGTAATATCATAATGAATAAGGAAGTGGCCCAAATGGGAGAGAGCTTTTGCCTGCATTCCGTTTTTCCGGATGGAATCTACACTGACGCCAGTTAGCGACTGCAGGCCCACGCCGTCCCACACATGGTAAGTGCCGCATCTTACGGTTCCTCTGCCGGCAAACATATTGACACCTAAAACAGGCATTAATAAAAAAATTGTAATACTGAAAATTGTCTTAACAGCAATTCTCCTGAAATATTTACAAATTGAAATAAAATATGAAGAATGAAATGGGATTTTATTGAAATAACAGGGCATTAACGAAACATTTCTTTAATCATACCCCATGTGCGGCGTATGCTGCTGATATTAGGCTTCACCGTAACGGAACTGCTAAGAACGAAAGAATTATCGACATTGATGATTTTCAACCTGTAAGAGTACTTTGTTTCGGCCTGAGGTGTATCGCTGCCTGGTTCGCCGTCCTTGAAAAACACGTCTTCGTCGGTAAATTTATAGGTATAGCCAGCACCCCTGGCATTGAAAGTTTCGACAGTAGAAAAATTTACATCGTCGGAGGACCTTTGTAATTCGAACCTGCTAATTGAAAGCTCGCTAGGGCATCTCCATTCGACTACAACGGAATTGCCGTCGGACCAAGCCTTGAAATAGTCGAGCACATTGCCGGCATAAAGAGCCGCTGTCCCCAGTAAAAATAGTATTATTATCGATTTCGTTGTTTTCATATTTTCAAAAATAAAACAGTTTCGTATTACCAGCAAATTTTATTTTAAATAATATACACATAAGTATGCCATTTATTTCATTATAAATAATAATTATCCAAAATATTTTAATATTTAATAAAAATTGTAATTTTTTATATATTGCAACGTGTTATACTTGTTATTATAGAAAGAATCTTTGCGGTTATTTATTTTATGGGATTAGTTAAACAGATTTTCGAAATTATCAAAAGGCATTTGGGGGATACGGTTACTGTTATCATAAAGAACAATAACGGGCTGTTCTTGCATACAGGTTATATAACGGAAATAAACGAGGATAGAATAACATTGGCCGAAGAGCCGGATTCTGAAACTGGTATTGAATTGAATTTTGAGAATGAAGGCGAACAGAAAATCATGCATATATATAATACGCACCAGATAGACCTGATGAATGCCCGCAAAACCCAAACCCTTGCCGAAAAACTGAAAGACAAAGAAAAAAAGAAGGTGATTTTCAGCAGCCTGAAGCCTTTTCTCCAAAACAGGCTATATTTTGTTTACAGAAATAAAAAAGTGATGCATTGCTCTTCCGGTTTGTTTTACAATATGGGTATTATGGGAATTTCGCTGAAGCTACCACCCTTTTTCAACCAGGACCTTAACCTTCCGTATGATACAATACTTCATATATACAGCAGCGATTTTAAAGATTTAATTATTTAATAATCAGGAGAAATTATGAGTTACTATTTTTCTAAAATACTAGATACTGATTTTAATACTGCAATAGAAAAGGTAACGGAAGAATTGAAAAATCATGGCTTTGGGGTATTAACTACAATAAACGTTAAGGATACTCTTAAAAAGAAACTCGATCTTGACTTCAGGGATTATACCATACTTGGAGCCTGCAATCCTCCGTTTGCTTATAAAGCTCTCAGCGCAGAAAACAAAATCGGCGTCATGCTGCCATGCAATGTTATCGTCCAATCGACTGACGACGGCAGAATAGAGGTAGCAGCCGTCGATCCTATTGCATCTATGCAGGCGGTTCAGAATCCTGCACTTGCCGAAGTTGCCGGCCAGGTAACACAAATGCTCAAAGATGTGATAGACAGCTTGTAATATTAATTATTAACAGCAGTTGCAAATTCAAGGAATAAAAACCGCAAAAAGCATTAACTGAATAATACAGTATTTGCGATATTAAAAGAATTCTTTATACTGAGCCGGTTTTACCTGCCGGCAAATGCTATTAGAAAATACCGCAAAACAAATGGAACAGTCCGATTTTTAGGAATAGCTCAGGCTTCTGAATCCGGAGCTGTAATAATTATCATCGTGGCCGTTACCCAATATCCTCATAATTTTGCCGAAGTAATCCATACTTGTCGATGAAAAGCGGTTGGGCATAGTCCCTTGAGTTTTATCGATATCTATCCAGATAATTAAAATAGAGGGATGAACCCTTTTAATTTCTCTGTAAATTCTATTCATTGTATTTTTGGCAAATAACTGGTCGGTTAAAATAACATCGAACCTTTCTTGCCTTAGCATCTCGAATGCTTCTTTCACCGAGCCTGCAGCTTTTGCCGGATGGTCAATTGCCCGAAGGTAATTCAGAATCATTTCTCTTTTCTCGGGGTCTTCATATATCAGTAGCTTATAATTTTTCATCTTTTCCTCCACAATCATCAATTTTCAATCTTAACTATATATACGATTAAAACTGAATATTATTCGTAGGAAAAATCACTATTTTCAATCTTGCAGATAAAATAAGTATTTCTACGTATTGAGATATTTGGAACTGGAATTATTTTTATTGAGCAGTAATAAATGTATGTTTTCAAACGTCTTTATGATTTTGCTATTCAAAGTGTTATTATATCTCAATCTGCCTGGAGACAAAAATTATCGGGTTCTACGCCAAACAATATGTGTAAAATCAGAAATTAGTAAATTATATTAGTAAATTTATCAGGATAAGCTGAATCAGTCTCGTAGAATAA
>DAINRZ010000246.1:0-5934 GCA_036741575.1 Kapaibacterium sp. (SeqCode) | reverse complement strand
CTTGTTTCGAGGCTGATTATAACTGTTGCCACAGAAGCAGGGTTTCTGATGCTATATCGGAGTACTTTTCCGGCAAATATTTAGTAAAACATATATGAATATCAATGAGAACTAAAGGATTAATAACTGTAAAGGCATATCCGGCTATCTCATCAAAATACGGCGAAACAGTATGTACTGCCGGAATAACCGAGGATGGTAATTGGATTAGGATATATCCAATTCCATACAGGAAATTGGATTATGCTAAACAATTTAAGAAATATGACTGGGTAGAACTCGATCTAAAAAGAAATGAAAGCGATTTCAGGCCGGAATCATTTCGGCCGGTAAGGCTCGATACTATAGAAACTGTAGGACATATTGATTCTGACAGGCGAGTATGGGCAGAGAGAAGAAAGTATGTATTAGTAAATAGTTATTCGAATTTAGACAAGTAAAAGATAAAACCAAATGCACTTCACTTGCTGTGTTCAAACCTAAAAAGATTTTAGATTTTATTATTAAGTATGACGGTGAGAATTGGGATAAAACAAAGCTTTTAAAACTTGAATCAATGAATGCACAGGGTAGATTGTTTGATGATGAAAACAATAACGAAAACGATATTGGTAATTTTGATGTTGTTAACAAAGTCCCATATAAGTTCTCTTTTGTTTTTACAGATGATGGGGATAAAAAACATATTATGATGATTGAAGATTGGGAAACCGGTATGTTATACTGGAACTCATTAGTAAGGCATAACGGCGATGAACAAAAGGCATGCGAAGACGTAAAACGGAAATATTTTGACGATTTTGCTAAAACAAAGGACTATTATTTCTTTCTTGGAACAACGAAGCTACATCATTTTGTAGCCACAAATCCTTTCGTAATTATTGGAGATTTTAGGCCTAAAGTTTTAACACAGGATGAATTGTTCTAATTCTGCACCAACCTGTTGCAGAATTAGTAATCGGTTCCAACTTCCAACGTAACTTATTTATAGAAATTCACTTAATAATATCAGCCATCCCCTACCGATTACAAAAAAACTTTTCTTGAAAATTGTATTGCTTTTAATGAGCATTTTATATTATATTAACACAACTTTCAAGTTACTGAAAAATAATGAGGATAATTTATTTTGAATAGATTTCTTTTAATTAACAATATTTCCACACCAATCAAAGGTGCAAAATGTTAAAAAAATTTACTATCCTCTTTTTGTTCATACTTATTTCGGCGTCGGGAACAATCCTCTCAAATGGCATCAGCCTTAACAATATCGGGCCGCGCGCCCTGGGCATGAGCGGCGCTTTCGTAGCCGTTGCCGACGATTACACAGCCGTTTACTGGAATCCCGCAGGCTGTGCCCAGCTTAAGGGCATCAGCCTGGGCGCTTTCGTAACAGACCTTGTACCAATGGGCACTTACTTATATGACAATGGCACAATTGTGGTTGCAGATGCCGAAACCAAAGCGAACCATTACATCAGCCCAAATATTGCCGGCTACCTGCCTTTAATGTCGGGCGACCTTTGCCTGGGCCTTGGAGCTTATGTGCCCGCAGGATTGGGCGCAGAATGGGACGGCAATGAATTAAAGAACCTGAGCGGTGGCCAGGCTTATGAATGGAATAGCAAAATCGGCGTTTTCAGCATTACGCCTGTTATTTCCTACAAACTAACATCGAACTTGTATGTGGGCGCAGCATTCAATATTTACTATGGGATGATGGATATGGCGCGCCCGCAGTTAGTTTCACAGGGAGTATTTACTCAGTACTCCGAGGAAAGCACCGGCCTCGGGTATGGTTTTTCGGCTGGCCTGCTTTTCAAGCCTATTGAGATGCTCAGCGTAGGACTGTCTTTCAAGACTCAGGCAACTGTTACAATGGAAGGCACGGCAAAGAATCCTGCTCTTGCTGCCATGAACCCGGACCTTGGCGAAACAGATTTTTCGCGCGATATGTCTTGGCCGATGTGGATTGGCGGCGGCGTTGCAATCAGGCCTATGAAGGGCGTTACAATTGCTGCCGATGTTCACTACAGCCAGTGGTCCGAAGCCGCCAACGAACTGCCGACTGATTACAAAGAATGGAAAACAATACCCGGCATGGATGCGACAAAAACAACATTGCACCTGAACTGGGAGGATGCTGTTCAGATAAGGATTGGCATGGAATATATGCTCGACGAAAAACTGGCTTTGAGATTGGGATACTACAACGACCCTGCTCCTGCCCCGGATAAAACTCTTAACATAGCATTCCCCAACATATCATACAATGGCTTCACTGTGGGCGCAGGATATGATATTGGAATGTTAACTTTCGACATAGGCCTGGAATACCTGATTGGCAGCGAAAGGCATATTATGCTGGCTGACGTTACGCAGCACAATATGCCAGGCAAGCACAATATGAATATTTTCAGCGTCAGTTTTGGTGCCGGTATAAAATTGTAATTACTTAATTGGGGCGGCTCAACTACGGGGCGCCCCGATATTTCTATTCTAATTTATATGATTGAAGCTCTATTATACTTGATATGTATGTTGATTTATCATACCTCCTGCCAAGGAATTCGTCCCTGACTAAACCTATACCTGGAAAAAAATAAGAGTATTCGTTGATTCTGTAATCCTGGCTGGATGATTTTCTACCTAATTCATATTTAATCGTGGCAAACTTACCGGCGGGGCAAATAACCTGCTCATTTAGAGACTTAACAGTACAAAGAAATGTTGTGTCGTTGTTAACATTATACGTTTCGCCAATAGAAGCAGGATACTTAAAAAATGGCCTTATATAATAGTCTAAATCACCTTTATCCAGTCTGCACAACCTGCCTTCAATAAATGAATACATAACCGTGTCATTATCCGAAGTCTCAATCAGGTACCAAACATTGCCTTCGTACGCCATTGTTCCGACAACAGTCAGAGTATCATACTTTATTTCTTTGATATTTCCCAGGGAATCCAGTCTGGTGTATTTCCACACCCACTGGTTGCCGGTTTTGAAAGGCCATAGTTCTTTTGATTGATTGCCTGGTTCGGTGGGGTTATCATCGCATGAAATAATTATAAGGATAAAGAACATGACACTGCAAGACAGCTTTAAATTCATAAATCATCCTAATTATTGTTAAATTAAACTAATCCAAATTTACAAACTTTTCAGGACTTAATGGTCTTTGATTTTGAAAATGCTTTGTAAAATTCTGAGTTTTGAATCATAGAGATTATATTTTATCCTAAAAGGTCTCGTTTTATTAAACCTACCTGCATATTAATCCATTTCCCCTGAAATCCTGTGCCTTTTAACAAATACCCCTACAAGCAGCGCAATATAAACTAAAACATTTAATAAAAGTAGATAAGGTATAGTTTCGTCTTGTAAACCAAAAATATCTACGAATGCCCGAAGATGATAAAGGTAAAGACTAAAAAGCATTTCTACAAATTCTGACGAATGCACAAAAATATATAACATAAACAAAACTAAACCATGCAAAGGAATCGACAATACGGCTAAATATCCCGAACCTCTGTATTTATTCAATTTGTCGTTAAATATTACGTATCCCATTAAAATATAAAGAGATAACGAGAGTAAGCTCATTAATATCGTAAACCAGCTTTCATTCGAAAATATCGCAATCGGATATACTACAAACAGGAACAAATAGTGCACAATTTCAAATAGCAGCAGCAGTAAGTTTGCTTTGATAATCAGCCTTAATCTTTCGTTGTTTTTCAAGTCTAACCAGTTAATTTATGAAATAGTCATACTTTACGCCCTGTATTAAACTGATTTCCACTAATAATATTTTAGAATTCAGCCTCACAACAAGTGGCAGGAGCAGGGTGAATACCCTTGCAGGCAGTTGTGCAAATTCCCGGCATTTTATAATTTAAGCAAAGTATACCAAAACCCATAATTAGTAATAAAAATTAGTACGGCGGACTTAATACAGCCAATTACTTTGTTATATTATCGTATTTATTTAGTAACAATAATTAATTTAGTCTTTTTTGATAAACTGATTTGGCAAATATGTCTGAAATAGTAATTAAGCAATACACTCCCGACAAAAGGGACAAATGGGAACACTTCGTCGATGTGTCAAATAACGGTACCATGTTCCACAAACAGGCTTTCCTGGACTATCACCCCCCGGGCAGGTTCGAATTTTACCATCTGATGATTTACAAAAGCGGCGAGCTTATAGGTGTGTTGCCGGGGGGAACCAAAGATAACGGCAAGGCTTTCTGGTCGCCTGTGGGCGCCAGCTACGGCTCGATTGTGACTAAAGACATCCATTTCAAGCTGGCGCTTGAAATTGTCGATGCTGTAATGGAGTATTTCCGCACAAACGGTTTTCGGGATATCTACCTTATACCGCCGCCGCTCGTTTATTCCATCAACTATTCGCAGCATTTGGAATATGCCATGCTATACCGCAAGTTCGACTTTGAACTGCACTATATCTCACATGCTATCGACCTGAAGCACGGCAGTGATTTCCTGGCACATTTCGACAAAACATCGCGCAAAGCGATTCACAAAATCGAGCGCGAAGGACTGGTTACCATCCGGGAAAGCGACGATTACGAAGCTTTTAATGATATATTGATTAAAAATAAAGCTAAGCATAACGTTAAGCCCACACACTCGCTCGATGATATGCTGAAGCTGAAGGAACTAATGCCCGAAAACCTTAGGCTTAACCTCGTTTACTTTGAAAATAAACCCATAGCCGGTTCGTGGCTTTTCCTCTGCAATAAAAAAGTGGTGCTCTGCTTCTACAATATGCTGTACTACGAATACGAACACCTGAAACCGGTTTATCTTATTAACTACGAAACTGTCCGCTGGGCTGCCGAAAACGGCTACGAGTGGGTTGATATCGGTGTATCCCAGGATACTTCCGCCGAGGACCCGATGACACCATCGATCAACCTAATCGATTTCAAGGAAAGGTTCAATGCACGCGGGATATTGCGCAGCACATACCATTACAGGTTCGGAGAATGACATTGATACCCGGTAAGCAATATGACCTGTGCATTATTTGCATGAACGATATTATTGCCGACGCAAGGGCCCTGAATATTGCCCGGACGATTAACCGCGCAGGGAATAAGGTGTGCATTATTACTCATTACCCCGCTAAAAAAGAAAAAATCGCAAACCTCGAAGGCATAGATATTTACAATATCAACAAATCCGTTTCAGGCAGGCTGGCTATGCGGTGGATAAGATTCCACAGGAAAGCCGTTAAAGCAGGCAGGGAATTATCAGCTTCGTATTACTTGGCTGCCGACCTATACTCGCTTCCCGCAGCCCTCAAACTTGCAGCCGAACAAAAGAAGTTTTTGTACTACGATTCGCGCGAAATATATTCGGCGCTGGCTTCGCTGGCAAAAAGGCCCTGGGCGCAGAGAATACTTGCCATACTCGAAAAAAGGTGGGTGAAAAGCGTCGATAAAATAATTGTCTCCGGCGAGCTCGACGCCGAATACCTTAAAGAAAACCTGGCTGCCGACAAGCCCTATTATGTTGTTATGAACGTTCCGCCCTACAATTTTAAACCTGAATCGAATAAAATCAGGGAAAAATATCCCCAAATTACTGCCGGTAAAATGATATTGATATACCAGGGCATGATATCCGAAGGAAGGGGGATAGGCTCTATCGTAAGGGCGCTGCCATACCTTGAAGAATTTGTCCTGTTTGTTATCGGCCAAGGAGACTACACACAGGTTGTAATCGATACTGCAGAGTCGCTTAATGTTGACGCAAGAGTGATTATTCACGGAATGGTACCGTACAATGAACTGCCCCTGTGGACATGCTCGGCCGACATTGGTATATCAATAATTAAACCTCTGTCTTTTTCGTATAACCTGGCTCTGCCGAATAAATTATTCGAATACATCATG